>NZ_CAWQAF010000003.1:0-92727 GCF_963892745.1 Yersinia sp. Marseille-Q3913
TTGATGCCTTTTTCTGGTGTGGCGGTGGCCACAGCTTCAGGGGCAACACTATTTTCCGCAGCGGCATCATCCTCAACAGGTAAAATGTGTTCGGATGGACTCACTTCGGACATCAGGTTTTGATCATCGACCACTTTTTGATCCGGCAGGATCTTCTGCCTGATCGTCAGCCAGGTGTGCAGCAATGGCTGATAAACCCGATTACTTTTCCTTCTCCTGGGCGCGATTCTGCCCATGGTGACCTCTCTTCAACGGCGTAAAACGACATAAAAAATAATATGGTGGTGGATCTTAAAGTCTTCTAAGTATATACCCTTCCTACCTAAAATTGCCGCGTTGCTAACTGTCTGATGGCAAAAGGCAGAAGATTATAATACCTAAAAGGGGTATTTCCCGTTAGCCTGCTGTCATTGTTTCTTTTTCTACGACAAAAGTCATCATTCACCACGCAAGATTTTACCGCGCTCCCCTGCTGCTGTTATGCTTGCGGCTTCGACATAAATAAGCGACTAAAGGAAAATCCATGACAACCCCTTCTTTTGATAGCGTTGAAGCGCAAGCGAGCTACGGAATTGGTTTACAAATCGGGCAGCAATTGCAAGAGTCCGGGCTGGAAGGTTTATTGCCAGAAGCACTGTTGGCAGGTTTGCGTGACGCGATGGAAGGGAATACACCGACTGTCCCTGTTGATGTGATACATCGCGCGTTACAAGAAGTGCACGAAAAGGCTGATAAAGTGCGTGTTGAGCGCCAGCAAGCACTGGTAGAAGAGGGGAAAACCTTCCTGGAAGAGAATGCCAAGCGTGATGACGTCACCACCACTGAATCTGGCTTGCAGTTCTCTGTGTTGCAGGCTGGCGACGGCCCAATCCCATCTCGTCAGGACCGTGTTCGTGTGCACTACACTGGCCGTTTGGTTGACGGTACGGTATTTGATAGCTCTGTTGAGCGCGGTCAGCCAGCAGAGTTTCCGGTCAGTGGCGTTATCCCCGGCTGGATCGAGGCGCTGTCCATGATGCCTGTTGGCGCTAAATGGAAGTTATATATCCCCCACAATCTGGCCTATGGCGAACGTGGCGCGGGTGCAACTATTCCACCATTTAGCGCATTGATGTTTGAAGTCGAGCTGCTGGAAATTCTGTAATTTTTATATTTTCCAGATGCAGTGTTATGACAAAGGGCGACGTGATGTCGCCCTTTGGCTGTTTATTTGCTGTGATAATCAATGCCCGCTAAATCATTCACCCTTTAGCGCACGAGGGAACAGCAAATTATTTTCCAGATGAATATGTTCCATTAGATCAGTCATGAATTCATTGATGCCAGTGTAAAGCGCGCGCCAGGTATTGCAGGCACCTTCTGGCGGGGTCACATTTTGCGTCAGCTGTTTTACCACTTCCAACTGTTGTCCAACCGCATCGTGTTCAGCTTCCATCACAAATATCGGGCCGCCCGCCTGAGAGCCCATACCACGCTGGATCATTGGGAACAGGATCTGCTCCTCTTTGTACATATGCTGGGTTAGCTCTTCTAAAATAGCGGTGAGTTCTGCCGCTAATCCACGTGGACATGCCGGCTTCTCGCCATGTACCCGTTCAACTTTCTCCGCCATCAGAATCAATTCCGGTAACTGCTCGCGATGGCGGTTATGGTAGCGGCTGATAATGAAATCAATGAGGTTTGTCAGCGGCTGCTGTTGCCAATCTTCAGATGATTGCGGCTCAGCTTGTAATGCACTCAGCTGTGCTTCCAGCTCATCAATATCCAACTCTAATTTATTCGCCGCGCGTAATAGTGTTTGCTTACCCCCGCAACAGAAATCGAGTTGATAATGACGAAATAGCTTTGTAGCCCGTGGAATGGCGATAGCCAGCGCACCCAGAGATTGATTGCGGTAATCCATAATGACACCTCATTGAGTAATTAAATATCTATAAGATGTATAATAAATACATGTTATATATTGTGATATAACCATAAAGAGGTATAAAGGAAACCACAGCACCCGGTAGAGCGCTGTGGCCAGAGATTATTTATGCTGTAAATCGAGTCGATAAACTTCAAAGCCAATCTCATCAGTACCCTGTGCTGTCATTGGATACTGCGCTTTTTGTTTAATAAATTCAGCGGCTTTGGTGCCTGGCGAGGTTTCAAAGCGGATATCCAGTGGCTGTTTGCTCTCCAACGTTGCCAGACGCCAGTTATTATCAGCTTGTGGGGTCACCTGCCCATGTTTTTTGGTTTCAGCGCTGATATAGGCAGACAGCACGGCTCGGTTTTCATCTGGTGACGCGAAAGCAATGTGACTATCACCCGTGCCAGCAAACTTACCGCTGTAAGCACGGTAATTATTGGTGGCGATCAGGAACCTGGCTTTGGGATCGATAGGTTTGCCATTAAACGTCAGATTTTTAATACGCTCGGCTTTATCGTTGATCAGCGCACATTCACCGTCATAGCGTGCCGGTTGGCTGACATCGATCTCATATTTAACTCCATCAATGACATCGAAATTATAGCTGCGGAAGCCATCCCAATTGATTAGTGATTGCGGCTTACTGCTGTTCACATCAATTTGATTGAATTGCGCCGCAGAGCACTCTAGCCACTGTTTCACTTCGGCACCACTGGCTTTCACCACCACCAGCGTATTCGGGTAAAGGTAGAGATCAGCGGCATTGCGGAAGGTCAGCTCCCCTTTTTCGACTTCGACAAAACTGGCGGGATCATTTTTGCGGCCACCGGCTTTAAACGGCGCAGCGGCAGAGAGCACCGGCAGTCCGGCCAAATCAGGATCGCCCTGGATAAAGTGCTCGGTATAGGCGCGCTGGGCATTATTCACGATCTGCACCGTTGGATCATCTTGGATCAATGCCAAATAGCTGTACATATTATCTGACGCTTTGCCGATCGGCTGGCTAACAAAATCCCGCGTCCCCTGATGGTCTGCCGCCAGCACTTTGACCAAATCCGCATTTTCTGCGGCTAGCGATTTTTGCGCGGTTTTATCGTAAATAGGGCGAGCTTCTGCTTTGGCCTGAGTCACCTGCCACTGGCCCTGGTCGTTATTCAACACAAAATCGACCACCCCCAGATGGTCACCCCACTGGCCCGGCATCACCGCCGGAACACCGTTTAAGGTGCCCTGCGCGATATCTGCCCCTTTAATGGCGGCAAAATCTTTGCTTGGGAAAACGGCATGGGCATGGCCGAACATGATGGCGTCAATGCCCGGCACTTGGCTGAGATAATAAACCGAATTCTCAGCCATGGTTTTATACGGATCGCTGGAGAGACCAGAGTGCGGGATTGCCACCACCAAATCTGCCCCTTGCTTGCGCATCTCTGGCACCCATTTTTTAGCGGTTTCGGTGATGTCGTTGACGGTGACTTTGCCGCTGAGGTTCGCTTTGTCCCAAATCATCACCTGCGGAGGCACAAAACCAATATAGCCGATGCGCAGGTTATGGGTTTTTCCCTCACGATCTTTTACTGGCGTGTCGACAATCAAATAGGGCTGGAATAGCGGCTTACCACTCTTAACATCAATCACATTGGCATTCACATAGGGGAATTTGGCACCCGCCAGTGATTTTTTCAGGTAGTCCAAACCGTAGTTAAACTCGTGATTACCGATGTTACCCACCGCATAATTCAGTGTATTCATCGCCTTATAAACAGGATGAATCTCACCGGCTTTCAATCCCTTAGCGGCCATATAGTCGCCAAGCGGGCTGCCCTGAATAAGATCGCCGTTATCCACCAGTACACTGTTGGTCGCCTGCTGGCGAGCCGCCTCAATCAGACTTGCAGTACGCACCAGGCCGAACTTCTCGGTAGGTTTATCTTTGTAGTAATCGAAATCCATCATGTTGCTATGCAGGTCGGTGGTTTCCAGAACGCGCAAATCAACGGTGGCGGCCTGTGCCGTGGCCACCGACACGGATGTCGCGACAGCAATCAGGCTGGCAAGCAGGGATAACGTCAGGGGACGCTTGATCATGGCTTTCTCCATTAAGAACTATTAGACGTGTATCGCAAAAGAACATGTAACTTTAAATAATTGCTAAAGCAAAGTGTGAAGTTTGGCAGAAAGTAGCAGCGGATACCGCGCAGAAGTTCACAGTTGTAGCAGGTTAATGCCACTGATTTTATAAGCAGTTTTCTTGCGAATATGGCTATTTAGCAGGAATATTATTAGTCTGCAGGGGGTGGATAAGTCTTGAGATGATTAATGCTTTACGTTCTAAAATGAATATAAGACCAGTGAACAGTTCCAGGAGCCACTATCGATAACGTGTATTCTGACTATCAATATTCAATACCAAGGGGTGGATGATGTTAGAGCAAATTTGCCAGTTAGCCCGCGAAGCAGGCGTGGCGATTATGGCGGTCTATCAGGGTGATAAGCCCCTTGATGTGGCCCATAAAAAAGATGATTCACCGGTGACTGCGGCTGATCTCGCGGCTCACCAGATTATCAAAGCCGGATTAGCCACATTGACCCCTGATATTCCGCTGCTGTCTGAAGAGGACCCGCCGGCTTGGGAGGTGCGTCAGCATTGGCAGCGCTATTGGCTGGTTGATCCGCTGGATGGCACCAAAGAGTTTCTGAATCGCAATGGCGAGTTTACCGTCAATATCGCATTGATTGATAAGGGTGAGCCGGTACTGGGCGTGGTGTACACCCCGGTGACTGAGGTGATGTACAGTGCCGAAAATGGTCAGGCCTGGAAAGAGGAGGGTGGGCGGCGTATGCAGATTCAGGTGCGTGATGCACTGCCGCCGCTGGTGGTCGTGAGTCGCTCCCACAGCGATGCTGAACTGGAGGATTATCTGGCGCAACTGGGCGAACATCAGACAGTATCGGTCGGTTCGTCACTCAAGTTTTGTTTGGTGGCAGAAGGGAGGGCCCAGCTCTATCCTCGCTTTGGGCCAACAAATGTGTGGGACACCGCGGCGGGACATGCCATTGCCCTTGCTGCCGGAGCACAGGTTCACGATTGGCAGGGTAAACCGCTCTCTTATATCCCACGTGAATCATTCCTGAACCCCGGCTTTAGAGTGTCGCTATTCTAATCTATTGCTTAACCAACTGGTGCAGGTGGTCGATGACCTGCTGCACCTCTTCTGGTGTCAGTGCGCCATCTTTGACAAAATTCACATTCCCTTGCTGATCCAGCACCACGATGGTGGAGCCTTTATCCGCTAAGGCCCATGCCTTTTTGACATTGCCGTTGCTGTCGACCACAAACTGCGACCAAGGGAATTCGCGTTTATTGCTTTCAATGCTATTACGCACAAACATGGCGGTGCCAATAATGGCGTCATCAGTATTGACGATTGTCGTCGTTTGGTAATGTTCGTGTGGCAGATTAGCGTGCTTGATGGCTTCCACTAAGGGCGCATTCAGCTCTTTTGCTGAGGTCCGCCCAGCGATATGTTGGATGACTCGCACTTTGCCGGGCAGCTGCGAGCTATTCCAGTTTTTATAGCTAAACTGATCAGTAGCCTTATCGTAATTCAGTTCGCCTTTATCGCTGACACCAACCGGTGGCACACGTTGGTTGTTTTGAATGGAATGGGCGCTGACCAGTAGCGGTGTGAATAGTAGCGACAGTATCAGCAGGCTATTTTTTATCATGTAATGTCCTTGGGGATCTTATGGGTAGACTCGACTTATCCCTGAATACAGGCTACAGGTAAGTTTTCCAATCATAGGTGCTGATCAGTGGTCTGTCCTGTCAGTTGAAAAAAATTATTTCCGACAGTAACTAGATGGTTATTCTGTTAATAAGTCTCATTTTATCTATCTGATACTGTAATTTTATGTAAACCCAGCATCAATGACTGAATATGGGGGAACTTAAGCCCATACTCTAGGTCTATTACTCTGCAATTATCTTACGCTACCTGTGATCTTGGTCGCTAATGCGCCAGAGGGTGTGTATTGGTGTTATGGAGGAAAGTAAAACAATGAGGATCTTCTCACGCTACAACCCGGCAAAAGTCGCGATGTATGTTAAAACGTTATTCCGTGGCCGTCTGTACATCAAGGATATGGGGGCTTTTGAGTTTGATAAAGGCAAGATTTTAATCCCGAAAGTTAGGGATAAACGCCACTTTGAAGTGATGTCGGAAGTGAATCGGCAAGTGATGCGTTTGCAGTCTGAAATGGGCTGACACCCACTTAATTGAAGTGACGGTGTTGTTAGCAGCACAGGTGCTGTCTAGCTGTCACTCTAATGACTTTGGGTATGACACTACTCTGAACAAAATTAATTGCGGCCCCTATATTGGGGCCGCTAATGTTTTACCGGGTAACTCAAGCAGTAGATTTATGCATCACTGCTTTCGTGCGGGGCTTTTGGCAGTATGGGCGCGGGTAGGTCGCTGAGTTTGGTCACCAGTAGCTGATCGATTTTGTAGCTATCGATATCCACCACTTCAAACTTGTAGCCAGCATATTTGACGAAATCAGTGCGTTTTGGAATTTTGCGCAGCATATACATCATAAAGCCGCCGATGGTTTCATAATTACCCGATTGCGGGAATTCATCAATATGCAGTACGCGCATGACATCTTCAATTGGGGTGCCCCCCTCAATCAACCATGAGCTTTCATCACGGGCGACAATCTGTTCTTCCTGCCCTTGCCCCACCAAATCTCCCATCAGCGTGGTCATCACGTCATTCAGGGTAATTATCCCAACCACCAATGCATATTCGTTGAGAATAACGGCAAAATCTTCACCGGCAGTTTTAAAGCTCTCAAGCGCCTCAGAGAGTGTCAGGGTGTCCGGGACAATCAGTGCTGAGCGAATTTGCACTCCACTGCTCAATACCAGACTCTGATTGCCCAATACCCGGTTCAGCAAGTCTTTGGAGTCAACATAGCCCACTACCTGATCGATATGACCATCGCAGACTAAGAATTTTGAGTGTGGATGGGTGGAAATCTTCTCTTTTATGCTGTCTTCGCTCTCCCGCAGATCAAAATAGATCACACTTTCGCGCGAGGTCATGGAGGAGGGAACTGTGCGTGACTCCAACTCGAAAACGTTTTCAATCAGCTCGTGCTCTTGCTTGCGTAACACGCCGGCCAATGCACCAGCCTCTACCACGGCATAGATATCATCTGATGTGATGTCATCATTACGAACCATTGGCAGCTTAAATAGACGGAAGATCAGATTCGCCATCCCATTGAAGAACCAAACTAATGGGCGACAAATCATCAGGCAGAAGCGCATCGGGTTGACGATCCGAACGGCAACCGCTTCAGGCGAAATCATACCGATGCGTTTCGGGGTTAAGTCGGCAAACAGAATAAATAAGCTGGTGACCAGAACGAATGAGCAAATAAAGCTGACCTGGTCGGCAAGTTCAGGTGACATAAAGCGTTCAAACACCACTCTGAAAGAGGGCGAGAACGCAGCATCACCGACGATACCCCCGAGGATGGCCACGGCATTCAAGCCAATTTGCACCACGGTGAAGAAAATTCCCGGTGTTTCCTGCAATTTAAGGACCCGTGTGGCGTTGATATCGCCATCATCGGCCAGAAGTTTTAACTTAATTTTGCGCGAAGCGGCCAATGAAATCTCTGATAACGAGAAAAAGGCGCTCACCGCAATTAAAAAAAGAATCAGTAAAATACTGTTTAACATAATCTATCCGTGTCGTACCGACGATGCGCCGGCGATCGTAAGGAAGGGCGATACTGCTTAATTGGGTTAATTCAATTGGTGCAATGTTGTATTCAAGATAATGGTAGAAAACCGCTTTCGGGCTGAGTGAACAGCCCGAAAAGAGTATAGCAGCAGCGATAAGAGCGCCGCCAGCCTTACAAATTGGGTGGCATACAAACACCAATACCACCCAGCCCACAATATCCATGTGGATTCTTATACAAATATTGCTGATGGTCATCCTCGGCATAGTAAAACGGCAGGGCAACGGCAATCTCACTGGTAATCGCACGATGATCACCGGCTTGCGCCATCGCTTGCTGGAACTGGGTTTTGCTCTCGTTAGCTTGTGTTTCCTGCTCAGGAGCCAAAACGTAAATTGCTGAACGATATTGTGTGCCAATATCACCCCCCTGGCGCATTCCCTGAGCCGGATCGTGATTTTCCCAGAAGATCTGCAATAGCTGTTTATAGCTGATGATGGCGGGATCAAAGACCACACGAACCACCTCTGCATGGGCAGTGCGGCCGCTGCAAACCTCATGATAGGTGGGGTTCGGCGTATAGCCACCGCTGTAACCGGCTGCGGTGCTATAGACCCCCGATTGTTGCCAGAACAGGCGTTCGACACCCCAGAAGCAGCCCATGGCGAAGATGGCCACTTCCATCCCCTCAGGAATATGAGTCATTGAGTGACCATTCACCACATGGAGAGTTGCGACCGGCATTGGCGTCAGTCGTCCCGGCAAAGCATTTGCCGCATCAATGACGGCAGATTTATCAAAATTTTGCACCAAAATAGTCTCCAATGTGTACAGTGAATCCTAAGTTTACAGTAAATTACTAACAAGATGTTTACAGTGAATGGCGATAGACAGTTGTATCTGATTACGAGTTTGCACACAATAAGAGCCATCCTGCGATAATGTAGCGGTTTAAAGTGGAATTTTAGGCATAACGCGCTTAAATCTGGCTTTAAGTGCGGGATGATTGTGTCAGTGATGAAACGTCCGTGAGATGGTTTTTTACAGGAAAGTATACCCAACAGGTTTCAATATGCGGGAAGGGCGCGCGAAGGCAGCCGGCCACCGACAACCTGAAACACGAAGGGAATAAAATTAATTAGGAGCGCGCGTGCCACGATACCCAATCTTGTGTTTTTTGTGCGTATTGCTCGCCACACCTCTCGCCTATGCTGCCAATGTGCGGTTGCAGGTTGAAGGTCTTAGCGGGGATTTAGAGAGAAACGTCAGGGCACGTTTATCCACAATTGGGACTGATGAAGTCACCGCCGATGGTCGTTTCCGCTCGCGGGTGGATGAGGCTATTCGTCAGGGGCTGCGCGCTTTAGGCTATTACGACCCCACTATCACCTTTGATTTACAAGAGCGCCCAGCGCCTGCTCGTTCTATTTTAATTGCCAAAGTGGTTCCCGGCGAACCGGTATTGATTGCCGGTGTTGATATCGTCTTGCAAGGCGGGGCGAAAACCGACCCCGACTATCTGGCACTGGTGCGCCGCGATACCCCAAAAATAGGCTCGGTCCTCAATCATGGCGATTTTGATAATTTCAAAAGTTCGCTGACCGGTTTGGCACTGCGCCGTGGTTACTTCGACGCCAATATGATCAAAAGCCAGTTGGGTGTTGCCGCCGAGCTGCGCAAAGCATTCTGGGATATCGATTTCGACAGTGGAGAGCGCTACCGCTTTGGCAAAGTTGTCTTCCAGGGATCGCAAATCCGCGAGGATTTCCTGCAAAATTTAGTGCCTTTTCATGAGGGTGAATACTATACCTCTGATGAGCTGGCTGAGCTAAACCGCCGTCTGGCGGCGACTAACTGGTTTAACTCGGTGGTGGTCTCACCTGATTTCCGTGATGCGCGAAAAACCAAAATCCTGCCACTTGATGCGGTTGTCACCCCGCGAACAGAAAATACCATCGAACTGGGGGGCGGCTATGCCACTGATGTGGGGCCACGCCTGACCGGCAGTTGGCGCAAACCATGGATGAACTCCTACGGGCACAGTCTGACCACCAGTACCACACTCTCCGCACCTGAGCAAACACTGGATTTCAGCTATCGTATTCCGCTGCTGAAGAGCCCGCTCGAACAGTATTACCTGCTACAGGGCGGGTTTAAGCGCACTGACCTCAATGACACCAACTCTGATACCACCACGCTGAACGTGGCTCGATTCTGGGATCTCTCCAGTGGTTGGAAGCGCTCGGTTAACCTGCGTTGGAGTCTGGATCACTTTACCCAAGGTAGTGTCACCGACACCACCATGCTGCTCTATCCGGGGGTGAGTATTAGCCGTACCCGCCAGCGGGGCGGGGCGATGCCAGTCTGGGGGGATAGCCAAAATTATTCCATTGACTGGTCTGATACCACATGGGGGTCTGATGTCGATTTCGGCATATTCCAGGCGCAAAACGTCTGGATTCGTACCCTGGGCGAGAAAAACCGCTTTGTGGTGCGCGGTAATTTGGGCTGGATCGAAACCAATAATTTTGACCGTGTGCCCCCCTCACTGCGCTTCTTCGCTGGGGGTGACCGCAGTATTCGTGGCTATAAATTCCGAGATATCTCACCACGCGACAGTGAAGGCAAACTGACCGGTGCCTCTAAATTGGCCACCGGTACACTCGAATATCAATATAACGTGACGGGCCGCTGGTGGGGCGCGGTATTCGTCGATTCAGGTGAAGCCGTTAATGACATTCGCAAGAGTGATTTCAAAACCGGTGCCGGGGTGGGGGTACGTTGGGCCTCTCCGGTCGGCCCGATCAAGCTGGATATCGCCAAACCTATTGGTGACAACACCGCACATGGCGTGCAATTTTACATCGGTTTGGGGCCTGAACTATGAGGTGGATAAAGAGACTTAGCATCGCATTTTTGCTCATTATCCTGCTGTTGGTGGGGGCGCTGGCGGGTCTGCTTGGCACCACCAGTGGTTTGCATTTGCTGATTAACAGCGCTGCGCGTTGGGTGCCGGGCCTGGATATTGCCAGTGTCAGCGGCGGCTGGCGTGATCTCACCCTAAAAGGTGTTCAGTACCAAATGCCGGGTGTCACCGTGCAAGTGGGCCAATTTCATCTCTCATTGCAGCTATCTTGCCTCAAGCGTAGCGAGCTATGCGTCAATGCCCTGACCGCGCAAGATGTAGATGTGGTGGTCGATACCAAAGCCCTGCCTCCTGCGGCAGAAACACCGGCTAGCACTGAGCCGATGGGTGAGCTGAGTACCCCGTATCCCATCACTTTGCGCATGTTGTCGCTGAATAATGTCAAAGTCGCCATTGATGACACCGCGATTTCGTTGGATGAATTCCGCACTGGCGCGCACTGGCAGCAGCGCGCGCTCAACTTAATGCCAACTAAAATCAGTGGGTTATTGATTGCATTGCCGAAAACGGTGCCCGCCATTGTCCCTGATGCTGCCAAACCGGCGGTTGAAACCGCCATTGCGGTAAAAGAAGCGGTTGAGCAGCAAGCGGCACCCCCTGCCCCTACCGCGCCGGAGACCCCGCTCGGTGAAAGCTTAAAAGCCTTATTTGCCAAACCGTTATTACCAGAGCTGCCGGACTTCCGGTTGCCACTGGATTTGCAGATTAAATCGATCAGCGGGCAGCAGCTTAGGCTGACGGGTGATACCGATGTGCTGATCAGTAGTCTTTTGTTGCAAGCCAGCACTCAGGATCAGCGCATCACACTGGATATGCTGGAGATTAAGTCGCCACAGGGCGGGCTGTCAGCCCAAGGTGAGGCGACACTGGCCGATAAGTGGCCGCTGAGTATGGTGGTCAACAGCACCTTGAACGTGGAGCCACTGAAAGGCGAAAAAATGAAGCTGACCCTCGGTGGCGCATTACGCGAGCAACTCAAAGTGGCGCTGAATTTATCTGGCCCGGTGAGTGCGCAATTGGATGCGCAGACCTCACTGGCACAGGCGGGTTTGCCATTGGCGTTAACCCTGCAAAGCAAGCAACTGCGCTGGCCGCTGACGGATGAATCTGAGTATCAAATCGATAATCTCAGAATGCGTCTCAATGGGCAGGCGACAGATTACGCACTCTCGATCCGCACTGATTTGAAAGGCACCGACTTGCCGCCTGCGGTATTGACGTTCGATGGCAAAGGGAATGTCGAGCAATTCAATTTGACACGTCTACGTCTGGCGGCGCTGCAAGGCAACACTGACCTGACCGGTGTGGTGGACTGGAGCAAGGCGGTGAGTTGGAACTCGGTATTGACCCTGTCGGGCATTAACACCGCGAAACAGTGGCCGGAGTGGCCAGCAAAACTGAATGGCAAGATTGTAACGCGCGGCAGTATCCACGGCGGCAGCTGGCAGTTACAGGTGCCAGAGCTGACGCTAGACGGCAATGTAAAACAAAACCGGGTGACGGCACGTGGTTCATTGACGGGGAATGCGGCGGGTCAGTGGCATATTCCGGGCATCAATCTGGCATTGGGCCGTAACAAGCTGGATGTGAGAGGTGATCTTAACGATCAATGGCAGCTTGATGCCAATATTGATGCACCACAGCTGGACGGGGCACTGCCTGGATTGGCCGGTGTGGTGAAAGGGACGTTGAGATTACGCGGCAACCTTAAAGCGCCGCAACTGCTGGCGGATCTCACCGCCAACCGCCTGCAATGGCAAGAGTTGAGCATCAATCGAGTGAGGATTGAGGGGGACGTTCGTTCGACAGATCAAATTCAGGGCCAGCTCGCCATCAGGGTTGAGCAGCTCAAGCAAGCTGATTTAGTGGTCGGCCTATTGACGCTGGATGCCCGTGGCAGTGAACAACAGCATCAGTTGCGGCTGAATATGCAGGGTGGGCCGGTCTCCGGTCAACTGGCGTTGGAGGGTAGCTTTGACCGTCAGCAAGAGCGCTGGCGCGGCACCCTCAACAATACGCGCTTCGATACACCGGTAGGTGAATGGCGTTTAAGTCGTGCCATCGCCCTGGATTACCAAAATACTTTACAGCGGGTCACTATCGGGCCGCATTGCTGGCTTAATCCGAATGCGGAACTTTGTGTTCCAAGGGCTATTGAAGCTGGCCCTAGCGGGCAGGCGAGTGTGGTGCTTAATCGCTTTGATTTAGCCATGATAAAACCTTTCCTCGGCCCGGATACCACCATGAGCGGGGTGTTCACTGGGCGGGCGGATGTCAGTTGGAAAGCGGGTGGTAGCCTGCCGGATGTGCGGGTATCACTCAGTGGTAACGGCGTCAAAGTGCAGCAAGTGGTGCAGGGTAATCCGCTGCCCATCGCATTTGAAACTTTGAATCTAAATGGCGGGTTGGCCAATGGGCAAGTGCGGGCCGACTGGCTTATCAAGCTGGTGAATAACGGCCAGTTCTCCGGGCAGGTGCAGGTCGCAGACCCGGAAGGGCGGCGTAATTTATCCGGTAACATTGCTATCAGCAATATCTCACTGGCAATGATTAATCCGATTCTCAGTGATGGTGAAAAAGCCGCTGGCCTACTAAATGCCAATCTACGCCTGGGGGGCAATGCCAAAAGTCCGTTAGTTTTCGGTCGCTTAGCGCTGGATAATGTGGATGTCGATGGCAGTTGGATGCCATTTGATATTACCGAAGGGCGGCTGGCGATGAACTTCGACGGCATGACCTCAACCTTGGATGGCTTGATTCGTACTTCTCAGGGGCAGCTCAATCTATCCGGCGATGCCGATTGGCGTGATATCAATGCCTGGCGCGCCCGCATCGCGGCAAAAGGCAACAAATTGCGTGTCACTATCCCACCGATGGTGCGAATAGATGTCTCTCCAGACATTGTTTTTGAAGCCACGCCGCAGCTGTTTACTCTTAATGGTTCGGTGGATATCCCGTGGGCGCGTATCACGGTGCAGGAAGTGCCTGAAACGGCGGTTGGCGTCTCATCAGACGAAGTGATGCTCAATAACGATCTGCAGCCAATTTCGCCACGTTCGACCAGCATCCCTATCAACAGTAATCTGGTTATTCGGGTCGGTAATGATGTTCGTCTGAATGCCTTTGGCCTGAAAGCCCGCTTGCAGGGCGATTTGAAAATGGTTCAAGATCAGCGCGGATTAGGTTTGAACGGGCAAATTAACATCCCATCCGGTAGCTTCCGGGCTTATGGACAGGATTTGATCGTCAATAAAGGGGTATTGCTGTTCTCCGGCCCGCCGGATCAGCCGTTGCTTAATATTGAAGCCATACGAAATCCTGATGCGACCGCTAACGGTGTGACCGCTGGCGTGAGGGTGACAGGGATGGCGGACTCGCCACGGCTGGAGATATTCTCAGATCCTGCGATGTCACAGCAAGAGGCGCTATCTTACCTGCTACGTGGGCAGGGGCTGGGTAATTCAGGGGCCGACAGCGGCCTGATGACCTCAATGCTGGTCGGCATGGGGGTTGCGCAAAGTGGTAAGCTTGTGGGTAAAATCGGCGAGGCATTTGGTGTCAGCAACCTGGCACTGGACACTCAGGGGGTTGGCGATAGCTCGCAAGTGGTTGTGAGCGGTTATGTCACCAAGGACCTGCAAGTAAAATATGGTGTGGGTATATTTGACTCGCTGGCAACGTTAACATTACGTTATCGGTTGATGCCAAGGTTGTATCTGGAAGCGGTGTCTGGTATTGATCAGGCATTAGATGTGCTTTATCAGTTTGAGTTCTAACAATGCGAATTATTGTCTACGGTAGTTTACGACGCAAACAAGGTAATAGTCATTGGATGACGGACGCTCAGTTGTTGGGCGAACATGATCTCGAAGGCTATGAAATGTACAATTTAGGTCACTATCCGGCGGTTATCCCCGGAGACGGCACTGTGCATTGTGAAGTTTATCGAATTAACTCGTCGATTATGAATGAGTTAGATGAGCTTAAAAGTAATACCAAAGATTATCGGCGTGAATTGATTCAGACGCCTTATGGCAGTGCGTGGATATATCTTTATCGTTTACCGATCGAAGGGGTGCCACGTATCTACAGTGGCGATTGGCTTAAACGCCATGAAGAAAGTGATAAACCGTAACTTTTGATTGTAACCAATACGAGTTTGAAATAAAAAAACACCGCCCAGATGAGCGGTGTTTTTTTTCGACTAAACAAAGAGTTACTTCTTCGCGCGTTCGAAAGAAGACAAGATCTCGGCTTTAGCCGCTGCGGTATCTTCCCAACCGTCAACTTTTACCCACTTGCCAGTTTCCAGATCTTTGTAATGCTCAAAGAAGTGCTTAATCTGCGCTTTCAGCAGTTCTGGCAGGTCTTGCACGTCTTTAACGTGATCGTATTCTTTGGTCAGTTTGCTGTGCGGAACAGCCACCAACTTGGCATCTTCACCCGCTTCATCAGTCATTTTCAACACGCCAACTGGGCGGCAACGAATAACGGCACCAGGCTGCAACGGATAAGGTGTTGGCACCAGCACATCAACCGGGTCCCCATCTAATGACAAGGTGTTGTTGATGTAGCCGTAGTTGCATGGGTAGAACATGGCGGTAGACATGAAACGGTCTACGAACAGAGATCCAGTCTCTTTATCGATCTCATATTTGATCGGGTCAGCGTTAGCAGGGATTTCGATCACAACATAAATATCTTCTGGCAGGTCTTTACCTGCGGGTACGTCGTTCAAGCTCATGTCGGTTTCCTTTTATCAAACCAGAAATGGAGTGCTGGCTATTATAGCCAAGTCTTATGTGAATTCCCGCCCTTTTCACTGCTATACCACGGTGAGATTGCCTGAATCAGGGCCATTTCATTGAGATAAAATCCCGTCATTAGCTAAATGCATCTATTTTAAGCTGTTTTTCCGGTGATTGTTCAAGCCGACTCATGTATAGCCGATAACTTAATCAAACAATAAGAGAGTCCGCTGTACTGCTAACGCTTTGTAATCTTAACCATTTGCACACAACCGGAAAAAAACCGATGTTAAAAAAGATTACCATTAAGAGTGGGCTTATTGCCCAGTTATGCCTTATGTCATTGATTCTATTAGTTGTCAGTGTAATCGGAATTAATTCAATTCAGGAAAGCTCACGCTCATTGCAAATCATCAATCAAATTCAGGGGGAGGAATTAGGGTCTTTGTCGAATAGCTTCACTGCCACATTGAGCGCCAGAACTGAAGCGGCACTGGCGATCCATCAACTAGAAATTGGTTTGATTGATGAGTCGTTACAAACTGCAAAGCAGGCAGAAGGCTCACTGGCATTATCGCAAAAAGAGATGGCCCGTTTTGTTAGCGCGGTATCTGAGCGGGGAGATGGACAGAAACTGGCGACTAACATTCAAAAAAGCTATAAAAATTATGTTGATAAAGGCGTGTTACCTATGCTTGCTGCCATCAAGGCGGGTTATGCAGACGAGTATTACGAGGTGCTGGAAAAGAGTATCACTGATATCAGCAAAGTTTTTAATAATGACGTTGCGACCTTTCGCAGCTATGCACTGGATGCCGGCCAACTGCAAATCGATCAAGCTAACAGTGCTGCCAAAATCAAGTTGGCAATTATTGTTGCAGCGGGTGTGATCACTTTGATCTCCGCAGTGCTTGCATGGTTTGCACTCAAATACATTATTTTGCAGCCCTTGGAGCAATCAATTCATCAGCTGGAATTTATAGCCTCTGGCGATTTGACCCACAATATCAACAGTGAGGGCAATACGGAACTGGCGCGGCTAGCCAAAGCGTTACAGGTCATGCAGCAATCGCTGGTGGAGTCAGTGAGCAATGTACGCGATGTTGGGGGACAGATCGGTATCGGTTCGCGGGAGTTGGCAGCAGGTAACACTCATTTGGCGGAACGTACCGAAGAGTCGGCATCTTCACTGGAGCAAACGGCGGCCAGCATGGAGCAGTTGACCTCGACGGTAAAAATGAATGCTGAAAACTCCGATCAGGCGAATCGTTTGGCGATGAGTGTATCGGACATTGCCAATAAAGGCAGTGAAGCCGTCAGCCATGTGGTTGATAAGATGCAGGCGATTACCTCCAGTTCACGGCGTATTTCCGACATCATTGCCGTGATTGACGGTATTGCATTTCAGACCAATATTCTGGCGCTGAATGCCGCGGTTGAAGCCGCCAGAGCCGGTGAGCAGGGGCGGGGTTTTGCTGTGGTCGCCGGCGAAGTCCGTAATTTGGCCCAGCGCAGTGCGCAATCAGCCAAAGAGATCAAAGATCTGATTGTGGAATCACAAAATAGAGTGCGGGAAGGTGCAGACATGGCGGGATCTGCGGGTAAAACCATGCATGAGATCGCCAGTGAAGTCAGTCGGGTGACGGCATTGATGCGCGAAATATCAGCCGCAAGTTATGAGCAAAGTAGTGGGATTGAGCAGGTGAATGTAGCTATCGCGCAAATGGATCAGGTTGCCCAGCAGAACGCGACATTGGTTGAACAAGCTGCGGCAGCAACGCGCTCATTAGAAGAGCAAGCTGATGCATTAGCAGCCAGCATGGCGGTATTTAAGTTGCAAGGGGATAAATTGGCGATTAAAGCATAAAAAAACAGCGGCTTAGGGCCGCTGCTTTCTGTCGCCAACGGCTAATTACTTAGCTTCTTCATCCGGGAATTTGGCAATAAAGCCTTCCGCGTCTTCAACCATGGATTTAGTACCCACGAAGAACGGCGCGCGCTGATGCAGTTTCTCCGGCACGATATCCAGAATGCGGTTAACCCCATCCGTTGCTTTACCACCGGCTTGTTCCGCCAGGAACGCCATTGGGTTGCATTCGTACAGCAAACGCAGTTTCCCTTGTGGGTGGCTGGCGGTGCTTGGGTAAATATAGATGCCGCCTTTCAATAGGTTACGGTGGAAGTCCGCTACCAATGACCCAATATAGCGCGAAGTGTATGGGCGCTGGGTGGCCTCATCCTGCTCCTGGCAATATTTGATATATTTCTTCACACCTAGTGGGAATTTAATGTAGTTCCCTTCGTTGATGGAGTACATGCAACCGGTTGCGGGATAACGCACTTTTTCGCCGGATAAACAGAAAACGCCCAGCGATGGATCATAAGTGAAAGTATGAACACCATAACCGGTGGTATACACCAACATGGTTGAAGAGCCGTAGACCACATAACCTGCCGCCACCTGTTTGGTGCCAGGTTGCAAGAAGTCAGCTTCAGTAATTGGTGTGCCAAATGGGGTGATGCGACGATAGATAGAGAAAATAGTACCGACGGACACATTCACGTCAATATTTGATGATCCATCCAGCGGATCCATCAGAACCACATATTTGGCATTTTCTGCCCGCCCACCATCAAAGATAACAATGTCATCTTCTTCTTCAGAGGCGATACCGGCAACTTCACCGCGTGCTTTTAGGGCCGCTTTCAATTTTTCATTGGCAAACAGATCCAGTTTCATCTGGTCTTCGCCCTGAATATTGGAAACACCGCTGGCACCTAAAATATCAACTAAACCTGCTTTGTTGATATCACGATGAATAATCTTTGCGCCGAGTTTGATTGCTGAAAGTAATGCAGTTAATTCGCCGGTGGCGTGAGAGAAGTCTAGCTGTTTCTCAACGATGAATTCGCCTAACGTTTTCATGACTCAATCCCTGGATCTACGGTTAAATATCGATTTATTAACGAACAACTCACCTGATGGCAGCAGTGTAGCCCAAAGATAAGAATGATTCATAGGCAATTCCATTTCTTCTCTTTGATTCTGAGCGGTAGAATAGCTGCAAACTCGAAGCTTATTAATACGGAAAATTTATGCGCATTCACATATTAGGTATCTGCGGCACTTTTATGGGCGGTCTGGCAATGCTTGCTCGTTCATTAGGTCACGAAGTGACGGGAGCGGATGCTAACGTGTATCCACCGATGAGCACACTGCTGGAGAATCAAGGAATTGACTTGATCCAGGGATACTCTCCGGCTCAACTGAATCCCGCCCCGGATTTGGTGATAGTCGGTAATGCCATGACCCGTGGTAACCCTTGTGTCGAGGCCGTATTAGAGCAAGGTATTCCTTATGTTTCGGGGCCACAATGGCTACATGACCATGTGTTGCCAGAGCGCTGGGTATTGGCGATTGCCGGCACTCATGGCAAAACCACCACGGCCGGAATGGTTACCTGGATATTGGAAGCCTGCGGCTATGAGCCAGGTTTTGTGATTGGCGGCGTGCCGGGCAATTTCGATGTCTCAGCCCGTTTAGGCAACAGCCCATTCTTTGTTATTGAAGCTGATGAATATGATTGTGCCTTCTTTGATAAGCGCTCTAAATTTGTTCACTACAGTCCAAGAACACTGGTGATGAATAATCTTGAGTTCGATCATGCTGATATCTTTGATGATCTTAAGGCGATTCAGAAGCAATTCCACCATCTGGTGCGTTTAGTTCCGGGTAAAGGCAAAATCATCGTGCCAGATAATGATAATCATCTGAAGCAAGTGATGGCGATGGGGTGCTGGAGTGAGCAAGAGTTGGTGGGTGAAACGGGCAGCTGGTCTGCACGTAAAGTTTCTACCGATGCCAGTGTTTATGAAGTGTTTCTCGACAATGAATTAGTGGGCGAGGTCAGTTGGTCACTGGTGGGTGAACACAATATGCATAACGGCCTGATGGCCATCGCCGCCGCCCGTCATGTGGGTGTCTTGCCAGCAGATGCTTGCCGGGTTCTGGGTGATTTTATTAATGCCCGCCGCCGCCTGGAGCTGCGCGGCGAAGCCCATGGTGTCACGGTCTATGATGATTTTGCTCATCATCCAACCGCCATACTCGCTACTTTGGCGGCACTGCGCAGTAAAGTCGGTGGCACCGCACGGATTCTGGCGGTTTTAGAGCCGCGTTCTAACACCATGAAATTGGGGTTATGTAAGAACGAGCTGGCACCTTCATTGGGTCGTGCGGATGAAGTGTTCCTGTTCCAACCGCAGCATATTCCCTGGCAAGTGGTGGAAGTGGCGGAAGCCTGTATTCAGCCGGCGCATTGGAGTGCTGATATCGATACGCTAGTCGATATGATTGTGAAAACAGCCCAACCCGGTGATCACATCTTGGTGATGAGTAATGGCGGCTTTGGTGGTATTCATGACAAGCTATTGAGTTCACTGAGTAAAAAAGCAGAGTTAGAAGCTGAGTCTCAGGATTAGACAGGACAAAAAAAGCCCCCGCATAGCGGGGGTAAAAGGGTTCGTCGGATAGACGACAAGGGATTATTCTGCTGCTGCGGTGCTCACTGGGTTCACCGGTTCAATTAATACTCTATTCAGTCGATTTAAAATTAATTTTCTCTCTATTTTCAACCGATTGAATCAACCATCAAACTCGAAAGTATGCCCCTCGAACGGGGCATAGAATTTCATTCTTAGCACATATTCTTATTTGTAAGCTTTAGCCGTAGCGTGCCAGTTATTTTCTTCACGCACTTCGATGACTTTATAAGCTTTAGCGCCCATTGCATCTGCTTTATCAGACAGTGCCTGACGGATATCAGAAGGTGCGCCATTAAGGCCACTGACGGTAATGGTGCCAATTGGCTGCATGTTAGCGGCTTGAGAATCATTGATGGAATCAGCTGCAAACACACCAAATGACAGTGCAGATAGAACGCTCATGGTTGCGATAGTCGTTTTAATATTCATCTTATTGCCTCTATTTATTCTTTTATCACTTCAAAGGAAGTGTGATTTACGTCACGAAAATGAGTATACATCTAGTAACTGAGAATATTAATAGCGCACTAATAATATTTAACGTCACTTTATCGGTGGTTACTACTTTTTAAGAACGAAATGGAATAAAAAATGGCTAAAAAACAGCAGATTTTAGTTAAAAGCTAACATTTTCAAATGGATAAGTGTTTTTGACTAAAAGTGCGAATTAATATGGTGAATTTGACCATGAAGAGATAAAAAGCAGTGTTATCTTGAGGTTTTAAAATAATTAGGCAGTGAGATGCCCTATTTGATTGTGAGAGTTTAAGATGAGGAGTTAGGGACGATAGGCGTTAAATAGCAACAATGCGGCACATAGGGCCGCATCTATACACACCAGATATTAAAGAGTGGTATTAAAGCTCTTGATCGAATAGCCCGAGGATGGCTTCATGCAGCTGCTTAACGGTAAAACCTCTGGCTGGTGTAGTGAAGATAGTATCATCACCGGCAATACTCCCCAGAATACCTTCAGCCTTGCCTAATGAGTCCAGCAGGCGGGCGATCAGTTGGGCCGCACCTGGGCTGGTATTAATCACAACCACTGAATCATTATAATCAACATCTAGTACCAGGTTCTTTAGCGGGCTGCTGGTTGTCGGTACGCCTAACTCTGCGGGTAGGCAGTAAACCATCTCCATTTTTGCATTACGCGTCCTGACTGCGCCGAACTTGGTCAACATGCGTGAAACTTTGGATTGGTTAATATTTTCAAAACCTTCTTCCTGCAAGGCCAAAACGATCTCACCTTGAGAACTGAATTTCTCTTCTTTCAATAACGCTTTGAACGCCTTGATAAGATCTTCTTGTTTTGCGGGATTACGCATTTGTTATGCCCTGAGTAGTCAACAGTGAATAGGATTATTATGCATATAAATGAATTTTTATTCAACATGACTCTGGAGTATTGGTGATAAAAGCATTGATATCAAGCAATGGCGAAATTTTAACATCACCATACTGTTACGATTATGCTAAATCATCACTTATTGAGATTTAGTTTAAGTAAGCAAAATGTTATTAAAATGATGTTGTTTTGATGTTGCGGAAGGGTGTAATGTAACCGCGGATTAACCTGTCATGAATACTCCAGTAAATTTTAGAATAATGTGCGCTATATCATTAACGAATAAGCGATTTAATCTAAAATACATAAGCCCTATGCGCCTTTTTGATGCGTGATATCTCAATCTGACTGTTAATAGATTGTGTTTAAAATTACAATAAATTAAGGTGCGTAACTAGATGAATTCACGGCAAATTTAAATTAAATATAACAAGGAGTATAGGATGAAAGTTGCAGTTCTCGGTGCCGCTGGTGGTATCGGCCAGGCCCTCGCTCTTCTTCTCAAGACCCAGCTTCCTTCAGGTTCAGATCTCTCTTTATATGACATCGCGCCAGTAACCCCTGGTGTTGCGGTTGATCTGAGCCATATCCCGACCTCTGTTAATATCAAAGGCTTCAGCGGCGAAGATGCTACCCCAGCACTGCAAGGGGCAGATATTGTTCTGATTTCTGCTGGTGTTGCTCGTAAACCCGGCATGGATCGTTCAGATCTGTTCAATGTTAATGCCGGTATCGTTCGTAATCTGGTTGAGCAAATTGCACGTACTTGCCCTAATGCTTTAATTGGTATCATTACCAACCCAGTTAACACGACGGTCGCGATCGCCGCGGAAGTGCTGAAAAAAGCCGGTGTTTACGACAAAAATAAATTATTTGGTATTACGACACTGGATACCATTCGCTCTAACACCTTCGTTGCTGAATTAAAAGGTAAGCAGCCTCAGGATATCGAAGTGCCCGTTATCGGCGGTCACTCTGGGGTTACCATCCTGCCATTGCTGTCACAAATTCCAGGCGTTAGCTTTACAGAGCAGGAAGTTGCCTCTCTGACTAAGCGCATTCAGAACGCAGGGACTGAAGTTGTTGAAGCAAAAGCCGGTGGCGGGTCAGCGACACTCTCTATGGGGCAGGCTGCGGCACGTTTTGGCCTTTCTCTGGTTCGTGCTCTGCAAGGCGAAAGCAATGTAGTTGAGTGCTCTTACGTTGAAGGTGATGGCAAGTATGCCCGCTTCTTTGCTCAACCAATCTTGTTGGGTAAAAACGGCGTTGCAGAACGTAAAGACATCGGCAAACTGAGTGCTTTTGAGCAGCAAGCGCTGGAAAGTATGCTTGATGTATTGCACCAAGATATCGAGTTGGGCGAAAAGTTCGTCAATAACTAATATACCTTTTTACATGGCGTTGCAGAGGTGCAAACGATCCCATTCACCATTGAGCTAGCTTATTGGGGTTTGTTCGTTTACCACCTTATTGCAACGCCACTGACTTTAGGTATATGTGTGGAGGCAGGGGTAGCTCTACCCTTAAAATGACATTATCAACCGCCGAAGCAACTCATCGGCGGTTTTTTTATGGCTTGCCGTATCCTCACTTTTCGATCGAGAAGGGCTCCTGTTTTGGAATCAAAATAGCGTGTTGGCCAGATTTCGGAAGGATGAATGTTCAGACATTCTGCAATCAACCATTCCCCTTTTGGCCAGGGGCGAGTCAATGCATTGGCAAGTGTGGATGAACTTAATCCCGCTTTGCGAGAAAGTGCGGCCAGAGTTGTGCCTTCTTTACGTAGTGCAGCAATGATGTCGGCTGGGTGCCAATCAGATTTCCTTAAAATCATCTTTAATCCTTTTTTTTTCTAAGCAGCTGACGCGTTAGTGATATAAATAACGGTACATTGTTAATCGGAACGTGAACACAAAGTGACCATTTAGAAAGATCATATCATTTATTTTCCCAAAAATTTTAAATGTTTTCTAAATATTCCTTTTTTGTGTCACAACGCATATTAGGAAGCAACGCCATGAAAAAAGAGTGGTTTGCCGCTAAGGAATTGGCAGGTCTTGAGGGGTTACCGTCATCACCACAAGGAGTAAACCTCATGGCTAAACGTGAGGGATGGGAGCAGCGTCGCCGTCGTGGTGTTCAGGGAAAGGCGGTGGAATATCATGTTGAAAGTTTGCCCAGCACGATACTGAATTCATTACAACTCAGGGAAGAACCAGCGCAATATACGCCGGTACGGCAAGATCCAGTGAATATATGGATAGAAGCCTATTACCAACTCACAGAAGCTGAACGTGCACAGGTCATCGCATTTTTGCTGCGTGAAGGAATTGGGGCGTTAATGAAACGCTTGGTTTGAGAATAAAAAGGTGTCAGTGCGGGAGTAAAAAGAAACTCGGGCAGCAATGCCCAGAGTTTCTAGATAGTTTCTTAAAATGCGCGCTGTACAGCAATATGTGCCAGCCCTTCTAGTGCTAGTCGATATTCACTCTCTGGCAGGATCTGTAATGCGGCAATGGCTTTATCTGCCTCTTCTTCGGCGCGCTGGCGAGTGTAGTCCAGTGAGCCACACTGCTGCATTGCGGCCAACACGGGCTCGAGTAGATGGCGGCCATTCCCCTGTTCAATGGCTTGTCGAATCATTGTTTCTTGCTCTGGAGTGCCATTACGCATCGCATGTAGCAATGGGAGTGTCGGCTTACCTTCGTTCAGATCATCACCGGTATTTTTACCCAAGGTGGTGCCATCAGAGCTGTAATCCAGCAGATCATCAATCAACTGGAAAGCGGTCCCCAGATAGCGGCCATAATTCTGCAATGCCAACTCCTGCTCTTCACTGGCATCCGCCAATACAGCCGCTGATTGTGAGGCGGCTTCGAACAAGCGAGCTGTTTTGCTGTAAATAACCTGCATATAATTTTCTTCAGTGATATCAGGATTATTACAGTTCATTAACTGCAACACTTCACCTTCAGCAATGACATTCGTCGCTTCTGACATCAATGTAAGAACACGCAGTGACTCCAGACTCGTCATCATCTGGAATGAGCGGGTATAGATATAGTCACCCACCAATACGCTGGCAGCATTACCAAATGCCGCGTTTGCTGTAGCCTTGCCACGGCGCATGTCGGACTCATCAACCACATCATCATGCAGCAGTGTTGCTGTGTGGATAAATTCAATCAATGCTGCGACAGTGATATGCTTACAGCCCTGATAGTGCAAAGCTCGAGCGACCAACACGACGATCATGGGGCGGATTCGTTTTCCACCGCCACTGATGATGTAATGGCCCAATTGATTGATAAGGACAACATCAGAGTTCAATTGCTCGAGAATTGTTGTGTTTACTGCCGCCATATCTGGCGCGGTTAACTCGATAATCTTTTCTAGGTTCATTGTTATATTCAGCTGTTTTTCTCTTTAACTGCGATGAGATTACCGCCCACATTATTACATGACGTTCCCTGAGACCATGATTGTACTTGAAAAATCCAGCAAATAAACGAGATGTAAGAAACTGTGCTTTTTTTCTTCTCTTGTGCTGATTATATACTTGTCATTCACTACGTTTTTGCGTAGAATTCGCGCCCTATTGTGAATATTTATAGTGCGCTCTGGACTACAAAAGTGGAGTGTGCGGAAAGCGGAGTTTTATATGTACGCGGTTTTCCAAAGTGGTGGTAAACAACACCGAGTAAGCGAAGGTCAGACCATTCGCCTGGAAAAGCTGGACATCGCAACTGGTGAAACTGTTGAGTTTGACCAAGTTCTGATGATTGCTAACGGTGAAGAAATCAATATCGGCGCTCCTTTAGTCGATGGTGGCAAGATCAAAGCTGAAGTGGTAGCTCACGGTCGTGGCGAGAAGATTAAGATTGTTAAATTCCGTCGTCGTAAGCATTACCGTAAGCAGCAAGGTCATCGTCAGTGGTTCACTGATGTTAAAATCACCGGCATCAGCGCTTAAGATTTAGGAGAGCGGACAAATGGCACATAAAAAGGCTGGTGGCTCGACCCGTAACGGTCGTGACTCCGAAAGTAAACGTCTTGGCGTAAAACGTTTTGGCGGCGAAGCAGTATTGGCAGGCAGCATCATCGTTCGTCAGCGTGGAACTAAATTCCACCCAGGCACCAACGTAGGTTGCGGTAAAGACCATACTCTGTTTGCTTTGTCTGACGGTAAAGTCAAGTTCGAAATTAAAGGCCCGAAAAACCGTAAGTTTATCAGCATCGAAGCTGAATAAGTCTTTCGCGTCTTGCAAATAGATATAAGCCCTGCAATTTTGTTGCGGGGCTTTTTACATTTCTGGCTCCTCCCACCCGGTAAAAAATGGATACGAAACAGCAGGCTGGTTTAGGTATTTTTCTGGCATTAACCACTGCCGTATTCTGGGGTGCGCTGCCGATTGCAATGAAGCAAGTGCTTGAGGTTATGGAGCCTTTTACCATTGTCTGGTATCGCTTTACCATGGCGGCTATCGGCTTGGGGATCATTCTGGCTTCGCGTCGTCAATTGCCCTCCCTTAAACTTTTTCGCCAACCTCGCTGGCTGCTATTACTGATCGTTGCGACCTGTGGCCTGCTGGGGAACTTCATCTTCTTCAGCTCATCATTACAATACCTTAGTCCGACGACATCTCAGGTTATTGGGCAACTCTCACCGGTAGGGATGATGATTGCCAGTGTGCTGATTTTAAAAGAGCGGATGCGCGTCACTCAGGTTATTGGTGCGGGTATGCTGATTTGCGGTCTGCTGCTATTTTTTAATACCAGTCTGCATGAAATATTTACCCGCCTGACTGATTACACGCTTGGCGTAGTATTGGGCGTCTGTGCAGCAACGGTCTGGGTCAGTTATGGTGTTGCCCAGAAAGTGCTATTAAGACGTATGGCATCGCAACAGATATTATTATTGCTCTATGTATTGTGCGCGATTGCATTGTTCCCAATGGCAAAGCCAGCCGTTATTTTTCAGCTCAATGGGTGGCAGTTCGCCTGCTTACTGTTTTGTGGGGTTAATACTCTGGTCGGTTATGGCGCTTTAGCTGAAGCCATGGCACGCTGGCAGGCCGCGCAGGTGAGCGCGCTCGTCACATTAACGCCGTTGTTTACCTTGTTTTTTTCAATTCTATTGGCGCTAATTTGGCCCGATAACTTCGTCGCACCGTCCCTCAACCTTGTGGGATATGTGGGGGCATTTGTTGTGGTGGCTGGAGCTATGTTCTCTGCCATTGGGCATCGTTGGTGGCCACGTCGGGCAGAAATAAGCCTGGTGATCCCGCCAAAATAGCCGTTCAGTGTGCTCTGTTTGTCGAGGTATTGATAAGCTGCTAACTACCATCTCAGCCAAGAGGGTGCTTTTTTCGGGTTGATTGTCTATTTTTAATACAGATGAAATTTCCCATAGAAGCGAGTATAATACGCGCCCTTGTTCGTGCCGGTTCTGGTGCGTTCGTGTTTTTACGATATGCTGTATACGTTTGGTGTATCACGAGAGCTAGAAAATACGCCGAAAAGAACCGATAAAGTTAATGTAAAACAAGTAGATAAAATCTATTGGTTTTTTACGGAGAAAGTAAATGAAGTTTGTAGATGAAGCTACAATTTTGGTTGTAGCCGGTGACGGTGGTAACGGTTGTGTTAGCTTCCGCCGTGAGAAATATATCCCGAATGGTGGCCCTGATGGTGGCGACGGTGGCGACGGTGGCGATATTTATCTGCTGGCTGATGAAAACCTCAACACACTGATTGATTACCATTTTGTGAAATCTTTCCGTGCTGAACGTGGGCAGAATGGTCAGAGCCGTGACTGTACTGGCAAACGGGGTAAAGATATCACCATTAAAGTTCCTGTCGGTACACGCATTCTGGATCAGGGAACCGGTGAGATTGTGGGTGATATGACCCGCCATGGTCAGCGCCTGATGGTAGCAAAAGGGGGGTTCCACGGATTAGGTAATGCCCGTTTCAAATCCTCAGTTAACCGTGCCCCGCGCCAGAAAACGATGGGTACTGAAGGCGAGACTCGTGACCTGACGTTAGAGCTGTTGCTACTGGCTGATGTGGGGATGCTGGGGCTGCCTAATGCCGGTAAATCTACCTTTATCCGCGCAGTTTCTGCGGCTAAGCCAAAAGTTGCTGATTATCCATTTACTACCCTGATCCCAAGCCTGGGTGTAGTGCGTATGGATTACGAGCAGAGCTTTGTGGTTGCCGATATTCCTGGTTTGATTGAAGGCGCTTCAGAAGGTGCTGGTCTGGGTATTCGTTTCCTGAAACATTTGGAACGTTGCCGCGTACTGTTGCATTTAGTGGATTTGGCGCCGATTGATGAATCTGATCCGGTCAAAAATGCCAAAGTCATTATCAATGAGTTGCAGCAATACAGTGAAAACCTCGCTGAGAAGCCACGCTGGCTCGTTTTCAATAAGATTGACCTGGTAGACCCTGAAGAGGCTGAAACCCGCGCTAAAGCCATTGTAGAAGCACTGGGATGGGAAGGTAAGTATTATATGATCTCTGCTGCGAATCGCGAAAACGTGAATGCGCTGTGCTGGGATGTAATGAACTTCATTAATTCACAGCCAAAAGAGATGGCTATTGCTGAAAGCGCGCCAGAAAAAGTTGAATTCATGTGGGATGATTATCACCGCGAACAACTGGCTGAAGTGGAAGCAGAAGCGAAAGCAGAAGATGACGATGATGATTGGGACGAAGAAGACGACGACGGCGTAGAGTTCATCTACGAACGTTAAGTTCCCTCCCCAATGAAGACTCGGTAATATCGCATGATTCGAACAAGGGCTGCCATTTTGTGGTGGCCCTTTTGTTTGAGCTGATATCAGCTAAATTTAGGCAACACCTTGCTATGGGTGGTTGCAGGTATCCAGCATTGCGCTTTTAACCCGGAACGGTCAGTGCGGTTCTCCAGTGTTAGCCTGCCTTGGTGTAACTGAACTGTGCGGATCACGATATTCAATCCTAAACCACTGCCTCCGTAGCGCTGATCCATGCGACGGAAAGCTTGGGTCAGCTCACCGGCTTGTTCTTGCTTTATTCCTGGCCCTTCATCGATGACTTGTAACAGTGCGCCCTGAGTTTCAGCGGAGAGTTTGACCCAAATTTGGCTAGCTACCGGGCTATAGCGATGTGCGTTCTCAACCAGATTACGCAGCATCAAACGCAGCAAAGTGGCGTCACCCTCTGTTTGGGCGCGAGGGGGAAGTTCCCACATGATGGTTTGCTGGCGAAGCGCACACATCTCCTCCAACTCCTCTTGCAGCGGTTGCACCACATTTTCAACCCAATCCAGTGTTTGATACAGGCCACTGGCAAAATTCTGCCCCGCTCTGGACAACATCAGTAATTGTTCGATGGTATGCATTAACAAGTCGATACGGTTAATGAGCGACTTACTTTCCGTGATCCCCTGTTGCTCCATCAACTCAAGGTGCAGGCGGATCCCAGCAAGCGGTGTGCGCAGCTCATGTGCAGCATCTGCGGTGAACAGGCGCTCCTGCTGAATGGTATTCGCGAGGCGAGATAACAACTGATTCAGTGTCGACGTCACAGAGACAATTTCTTGCATATCACTGTTAACAACCACTGGTGTGAGATTATCAGCCGAACGTTCCGCCAATTTTTGCTGCAACTGATCGAGTGGGCGGATAATCCAACTGATTGCCCAGAAAGAGAGTAATAAAGTAATGGTCATCATGATGAGCGAGGGGGCAAGCAGTGAAGCAACGGCTTCTGCTATCTCGGTGTCAACCCGCTCATTACGCACTTTAGCGCTCAGTGTCTCATCAACCAAAAAGCTTATTTGCTCCTGACTTTCATGCCATAGCCAGAATGCGCTGATTAATTGCGTAACCAGCAATATTAGCGCCAGCATTAAGATCAGACGGCGGCGCATACTGATCATGATTGTGCTTCCAGACGATAGCCGATGCCACGGATGGTGCGGATACGATCTTTACCTAATTTACGGCGCAGATTATGGATATGCACTTCTAGGGTGTTGGAGCCGAGATCATCATTCCAGGTGTAGAGATCCTGCTGCAACAATTCACGATTGACGGTTTGGCCCGCTCGCATGATGAGGCGCGAGAGGATAGCAAACTCTTTGGGGGTGATCTCCAGCGGCTGATCCTGCAAACAGACTTGCTGGGTGGATAAGTTGAGGCTCAGGTCATCTTGTTGCACCAAATTGTCACTCTGCCCTTGGTAGCGGCGGATCAGCGCGCGAACACGGGCCAGTAACTCAGCGAGCGCGAATGGCTTGATCAGGTAATCGTCCGCACCTGCATCCAACCCGTCAACCCGGTCTTCGAGTGCATCACGGGCGGTGAGTATCAGCACGGGCAGAGTGACATGTTGACGACGCCATTGGCGTAGCAATACAGCACCATCCTGATCCGGCAAGCCGAGATCGAGAATGACCATGCTGTACTGACTGCTTTGTAACAAACCCTGCGCTTCTGCTGCCGTACCGGCACAGTCACAGGCGTAGCCCTCGCTGGTCAGTGCCATTGCGATGCCTCGTTGCAGCAGTTCATCATCCTCAACAATCAGTAGTTTCATGGTTCTCAGTTATTCTGATAAATATCTTTATACAGGCGGCTTTCGAAGCGGACCAATGGCGCCCGACGATTTTTTTGATCTTCTGGTGGGACCGCGTAGCCGGACAGAAATTGTACAAATGCCATGCGTTGCCCACTGGCCGTGGTGATAAATCCGGCCAAATTGTACACGCCTTGCAGTGCACCCGTTTTTGCCGACACCTTGCCGTCAACGCCCGCTTCATGTAGCCCGCCACGATAGCGTAACGTGCCGTCATAGCCGGAAAGTGGCAGCATTGAAATAAAGTTAAGCTCTTGATCATGCTGAGCAATATATTGCAAAGCCTGCATCATAGTTGCTGGTGAAATCAAATTATGGCGTGATAAGCCAGATCCATCCACAACAATGCTGTTGCCCAGATCCACCCCCGCTTTCTGACGTAAAACCTGCCGCACTGCATCAGCACCCGCACGCCACGTGCCTGGCACCCCAAAACGCTGATGGCCAATTGTTCTGAAAACAGTATCGGCAATCATATTGTCCGATTTTTTTAGCATGATTTTCAGTAAATCATGCAGCGGTGCTGATTGGGCTTGTGCCAACACGCTTCCTGCCGGGCTCGGTGTTGTCTGGCGGCGCAGGCTGCCATCAATCTGGATATCAGCCTTTTTCAGCTCGTCTTTCAAAATAGCCCCGGCATAGCTGGCCCCATTTTGCACGGCGAAGGCCAGTGGCAGGGGTTCACTGCGCTGAGTTAGGCAGCCGGTGAGTGTGAAGCGGTTTAACTCGCCAGGAACGACGTCTAATTCGCAATATTGCGCATCAGGCGAGCCTTTGGCTAAGGTGCGGACTTCACTGAACATCTGCACTGGATAGTAGGAGGCGACTCGGATAAATGCCATGTCACCAGGGTTCGGCGCGCTGTAAAGAGAGACGGAAAAACAGTTACGATCGACGATAGCCGCAGCAGGAGGCACGCTAAAGCATTGCGTCATATCATTCCATGGCCAACCCGGCGCTTTGTCATGGCTGGCGAAAACGGAAGTGTCGATAATTAAGTCGCCAGCAACTTGCTTAACACCCGCTTTTCTTAAGGTGGCAACCATATTTCGCAACTGTTGGCGTGTTAACGTCGGATCGCCATCAAAACGGGCAATTAAGTTACCCTGCAATACACCATCAGTTATCGTGCCATGGCTCTCTAACGTGGTCACGAAGCGAAAGTCTGGGCCGAGCTGTAATAACGCAGCCAGGGCCGTCAGTACTTTTTGCGTACTGGCGGGTAACGCCATCTGCTGGGCGTGATAGTCTATTGCCGGGCTTGTCGCCCCGATTTTTTGTACGATTAGTGCAAGATTTGCCCCATCAGGCAGATACTGTGTGTAATTTTCGACCTGAGCCGCATTGGCGTTAGATATGCTGATATTGAGCGCAATAGCACAGGCCAATCCACTGACAATTCGTGAAAAATGCATAATTTCGGTATAACTGCTGGATAATGTGTTGCCATACTACGGTGCAACGAGGGCGAAAGTAAACGATGACCCTAAAGGAACTCTACGTTAAAATGCATATCAAAATGCAAAATTGATCCTGACTTGGGTTTTTTGCTCCAGGGGTGATTATTTTTGTTTATCACCAGGAGGCGGGTAGGATATCAAGCTAACCGTATTTTCATTCGATGACGTTAGGATGACGGTTTTTGAACAGGATAGATTTAGAGGTATTTAAAAGATGAAACAGATTCCGATGACGGTACGTGGCGCAGATAAACTGCGTGAAGAACTGGACTTTTTAAAAGGCGTTCGTCGCCCTAAAATTATTTCTGATATTGCCACCGCCCGTGAGCATGGCGATTTGAAAGAGAATGCGGAATATCACGCAGCCCGCGAACAGCAAGGGTTCTGTGAAGGTCGTATTCAAGAAATTGAAGCAAAGCTCTCTAATGCGCAGGTGATTGATATCACCAAAATGCCAAATAATGGCCGCGTTATTTTTGGTGCCACTGTTCGTGTATTAAACGTGGATATCGAAGAAGAGCAGCAGTATCGGATTGTGGGTGATGATGAAGCTGATTTTAAACAAAATCTTATTTCAGTGAACTCACCTATCGCTCGTGGCCTGATTGGTAAAGAAGTCGATGACGTCGTTGTTATTCGAACTCCAGGCGGCGAAGTAGAATATGAAATTCTTAGCGTGGATTATGTGTAATACTTGTTCATCCGAGCAGATCTTTCGCATTATTTCTCAAAAATGAAGTTGTAAAGAAAAGTAAAAGGCCGCATGCGGCCTTTTATCAGAACAAAGTGCATGGCACCTTTTCTCTAAAACAAGCGTCATTAACGCGGTAAAATAATTTTGCGCTCTTTCGCCGGGCGATAAAGCACTAAAATATTACCGATGATTTGGACGTTAACGGCACCGGTTTCACGCACGATGGCATCAGCAATTAGGGCTTTGGTTTCACGCTCTTCAGCAGTGATCTTCACCTTAATAAGTTCATGATGTTCCAGCGTTTGTTCGATTTCAGCCAGCACACCTTCGGTTAGTCCGTTATTGCCCAGCATCACTACTGGTTTTAACGGATGGGCCAAGCTTTTCAGGTGCTGTTTTTGTTTGTTATTCAGATTCATCGTCTTTTTTGCTTAAGTTGGGATTGAAAACGGTTCATTCTACCGCCATCTCATGTGTATCACCAAATCGGTCTACGTCGATGGGGAGTTTACGCGAGCTAAGCAATAGATGCGCGGGCTCTTAATTAAGATAGTTGGAAAAATAGATGTCTAATAAAAAGCGTTCGGGTAGCTCCAGTCGCTGGTTGCAAGAACACTTTAGCGATAAATACGTCATTCAGGCGCAGAAAAAGGGGCTACGCTCTCGCGCCTGGTTTAAACTTGATGAAATACAACAGAACGATAAACTTTTTAAGCCCGGTATGACAGTTGTCGATTTAGGCGCTGCACCTGGTGGTTGGTCCCAGTATGTTGTAACCCAGATCGGTGGTAAAGGGCGGATCATCGCATGTGATCTTCTACCAATGGATCCTATCGTTGGTGTCGATTTCCTTCAGGGCGATTTTCGTGATGAACTGGTCCTGAAAGCTTTACTTGAGCGCGTTGGGGATAAAAAAGTTCAGGTGGTCATGTCTGATATGGCCCCGAATATGAGTGGTACTCCGGCAGTCGATATACCTAAATCAATGTATCTGGTTGAATTAGCTTTGGAAATGTGTCGTGATGTACTTGCACCAGGCGGAAGTTTCCTGGTGAAGGTGTTCCAGGGAGATGGCTTTGATGAATACCTACGGGAAATTCGCTCCCTGTTTACGAAAGTTAAGATTCGTAAGCCAGACGCTTCTCGTGCGCGATCGCGTGAAGTGTACATTGTAGCGACAGGGCGGAAACTGTAGTACCCTAACGCTGTTTGTTAACACAGTTGTAATATGAGGTTAATCCCTTGAGTGACATGGCGAAAAACCTAATTCTCTGGTTAGTTATTGCAGTCGTACTGATGTCTGTATTCCAGAGCTTTGGACCCAGCGAATCGAATGGCCGTAAAGTGGATTACTCTACTTTCATGTCCGACGTAACCCAAGAGCAGGTTCGTGAAGCACGTATCAATGGACGTGAAATCAACGTCAGTAAAAAAGATAACAGCAAATATACGACTTTCATTCCGGTCAACGATCCAAAGCTGTTAGATACCTTATTGACTAAAAATGTGAAAGTTGTTGGTGAGCCACCGGAAGAGCCGAGCTTGCTGGCCTCTATCTTTATTTCTTGGTTCCCAATGCTGCTGCTGATTGGGGTCTGGATCTTCTTTATGCGTCAAATGCAGGGCGGCGGTGGCAAAGGGGCAATGTCCTTTGGCAAGAGCAAGGCCCGAATGTTGACCGAAGATCAGATAAAAACCTCTTTTGCTGACGTTGCTGGTTGTGACGAAGCAAAAGAAGAAGTCAGTGAATTGGTTGAATATTTGCGCGAACCAAGCCGTTTCCAAAAGCTGGGCGGTAAGATTCCGAAAGGCGTGTTAATGGTCGGTCCTCCAGGGACAGGTAAGACCTTGCTGGCGAAAGCTATTGCAGGCGAAGCCAAAGTGCCATTCTTCACCATCTCCGGTTCTGACTTTGTAGAGATGTTTGTTGGTGTGGGTGCATCCCGTGTCCGTGACATGTTTGAACAGGCTAAGAAAGCCGCGCCTTGTATCATCTTTATCGATGAAATCGATGCGGTCGGCCGTCAGCGTGGCGCTGGCTTGGGTGGTGGTCATGATGAACGTGAACAAACCCTGAACCAAATGCTGGTCGAGATGGATGGCTTTGAAGGTAACGAAGGCATCATTGTCATCGCAGCAACTAACCGTCCAGACGTTCTTGACCCAGCTTTGCTGCGCCCAGGCCGTTTCGACCGTCAGGTTGTGGTTGGTTTACCGGATGTTCGTGGTCGTGAACAGATTCTGAAAGTCCACATGCGCCGCGTACCATTAGATACTGATATTGATGCTTCCGTGATAGCTCGTGGTACACCTGGTTTCTCTGGTGCTGACCTGGCGAACCTGGTCAATGAAGCCGCATTGTTTGCCGCTCGCGGTAACAAACGCGTCGTTTCAATGGTTGAGTTTGAGAAAGCGAAAGACAAAATTATGATGGGTGCGGAACGTCGCTCCATGGTAATGACAGAAGCACAGAAAGAGTCTACGGCATACCATGAAGCAGGGCACGCGATCATTGGTCGTCTGGTGCCTGAGCATGACCCAGTACATAAAGTGACTATCATTCCACGTGGTCGTGCGCTGGGTGTGACCTTCTTCTTACCAGAGGGTGATGCGATTAGTGCTAGCCGCCAGAAACTGGAAAGCCAGATCTCTACCTTGTATGGTGGTCGTCTTGCTGAAGAGATCATTTATGGCCCGGAAAAAGTCTCTACCGGTGCATCAAATGATATCAAGGTTGCTACGTCTATCGCGCGTAACATGGTGACACAGTGGGGCTTCTCCGAGAAGTTAGGGCCATTGCTGTATGCTGAAGAAGAGGGTGAAGTATTCCTCGGTCGTTCCGTCGCAAAAGCCAAACATATGTCTGATGAAACCGCGCGTATTATCGATCAGGAAGTTAAATTGCTCATTGAGCGCAACTATCAGCGTGCACGTAAATTGCTGTTAGAAAACATGGATGTTCTACACTCCATGAAAGATGCGCTGATGAAGTATGAAACGATTGATGCGCCGCAGATTGATGACTTGATGAATCGCAAAGAAGTTCGGCCGCCAGCCGGTTGGGACGATGCGACCAAAGCTAAATCATCTGACAATGACAGCACGCCAAAGGCACCTACGGCGGTTGAAGAACCACGTACGCCAAGCTCGGGCAATACAACGCCAGGTAACACAACGCCAGGCAACACAAATAACATGCCAGAGCAGTTGGGTGATAAGTAAGTCAACAGTTGGCATCTAAAAGCGTTGTGATTAATATAAACCTCGGGCTTGCCCGGGGTTTTTCTTTTTCTTCTATCGATTTCTCTTTTTTTATTGATATAGCATCAAAGTGAATTGCCACTTTTAAGGCGTAAACACATGCAGTTAACTGCCAGAGGCCGGGTTTTGGATCTCTCTCACCCACAAGTGATGGGTATTTTGAATGTCACTCCGGATTCGTTTTCGGATGGTGGACATCACAACAATCTCGATAAAGCATTGCAACATGCTCAACTGATGTTATCCGCAGGTGCTACTCTGATTGATATCGGTGGTGAATCCACACGCCCTGGTGCTTTGGAAGTCAGCGAGCAAGAAGAGCTTGATCGGGTTGTACCTGTCGTCGAAGCGCTGGCAAACCGCTTTGATGTTTGGCTCTCTGTCGATACATCTAAAGCTGCGGTAATAACAGAATCAGCTCGTGCTGGTGCCCACTTGATCAATGATATTCGTTCATTGCAAGAACCTGGCGCACTTGAAGCGGCAGCACAGACTGGGCTGCCAGTATGCCTAATGCATATGCAAGGGCAACCGCAAAGCATGCAGCAATCACCTCATTACGACGACCTACTGGCCGATATAAACCAGTTCTTTGAGCATCATATTGAACGCTGTGTTGCGGCCGGTATCGCAAAAAACAAATTGTTACTCGACCCAGGCTTCGGTTTCGGTAAAAATCTGGCGCATAATTACCAGCTCTTGGCACGTTTGGCCGAACTTCATCATTTTGAATTGCCACTATTGGTGGGGATGTCGCGAAAAACGATGGTTGGTCAGCTACTAAATGTTCCGCCACAACAGCGGGTTATCGGGAGTGTCGCTTGCGCTGTCATTGCAGCAATGCAAGGCGCGCAGATTGTCAGAGTGCATGATGTCAAAGAAACCGTCGAGGCGATGCGTATCGTCGAGGCAACACTTTCAGCGAAGGAATAGAGATAAATTATGAGCGACCGTAAATACTTTGGTACAGATGGCATTCGCGGCAAAGTGGGTGAGAGTCCGATTACGCCTGATTTTGTATTAAAGCTCGGCTGGGCTGCCGGTAAGGTGCTAGCTCGACATGGTTCTCGTAAGATTATTATCGGTAAAGATACGCGTATCTCAGGCTATATGCTGGAATCAGCGCTCGAAGCTGGTTTGGCAGCCGCTGGGTTATCAGCATCATTCACCGGCCCGATGCCAACTCCGGCTGTTGCTTATCTGACCCGAACCTTCCGTGCTGAGGCGGGGATTGTCATTTCAGCGTCTCACAACCCTTTTTATGACAATGGCATCAAATTCTTTTCAATTGATGGCACCAAACTGCCTGATGATGTTGAAGAGGCGATTGAAGCAGAGATGGAAAAACCATTAACCTGCGTAGAATCCGCTGAATTGGGTAAAGCAAACCGTATCGTTGACGCTGCTGGCCGTTACATCGAGTTTTGTAAGGGAACATTCCCGAGTGAACTTAGTTTGAATGAGCTGAAAATTGTGGTCGATTGCGCTAACGGGGCAACTTACCATATCGCGCCAAGTGTCTTGCGTGAACTCGGCGCAACAGTGATCACCATCGGCTGTGAGCCGGATGGGATGAACATCAATGAAGAGTGTGGTGCCACGGATGTCCGCTTGCTACAAGAGCGGGTACTTGCCGAAGGCGCACATGTTGGTCTGGCATTTGACGGTGACGGTGACCGGTTGATGATGGTCGACCACTTGGGAAACAAAGTCGATGGCGATCAAATTCTTTATATCATTGCTCGTGAAGGTTTACGCCAAGGGCAGCTTAAAGGTGGTGCTGTTGGCACACTGATGAGCAACATGGGTCTGCAACTGGCGCTGAAAGAGCTAGGTATTCCTTTTGTTCGTGCCAAAGTGGGTGACCGCTATGTATTGGAAGCGATGCAGGAAAAAGGCTGGCGCATTGGCGCTGAAAACTCAGGCCATGTGATCCTGTTGGATAAAACGACTACCGGTGACGGTATTGTGGCTGGTTTGCAAGTGCTCACCGCGATGGTACGCAACCATATGAGTTTGCATGACCTGTGCAGCGGCATGAAGTTATTGCCGCAAATATTGGTGAATGTGCGCTTCTCTGGTGAGCATAATCCACTAAAATCAGATAGCGTTGAAGAAGTTACTCGCCAAGTTGAAAAAGAACTGGGTGATCGTGGCCGTGTGCTGCTGCGTAAATCAGGGACTGAGCCACTAATCCGAGTCATGGTTGAAGGTGATGCAGAAGAGTCACTGATTGCCGAAATGGCTAACCGAATTGCTGATGCAGTAAAAGCAGCAGGCTAATCAAATTTGTGAGGGAGGGGTCACTCTCCCCTGAAAAATGCGCCGAGGTTGGATGAGTTGGCGTTTTTTTCTGCAAATAGAACGGCGTAATGAAATTGCCCTTGCGTGTACTAGACGCTTTGGTTAGTATTCACACCCGCTTAAGTGGGTGAATAAGTCCCCGCTGATGGGTGAGAAGCATTTAGCATGCGGTGAACCCGCAAGGATACAGGTACAACTATGTACGAAGCTCTTCTGGTATTTTTCTTGCTGATTTCGATTGGGCTAGTTGCTCTGATCATGTTGCAGCAAGGTAAAGGCGCGGATATGGGAGCCTCATTCGGAGCAGGTGCATCTGCAACTCTGTTCGGTTCGAATGGTTCCGGTAACTTTATGACCCGTATGACGGCTGTATTGGCGGCGCTGTTCTTCGTCATTAGCTTGATTTTGGGCAATATGAGCACCAACCAGGGCCATAAAGGCAGCGAGTGGGAAAACCTGGGTCAGCCAGCAAAAACTGAGCAGACTACAGCTCCGGCAGCGCCAGTTACGCCGAGTAGTGATATCCCGAAATAATGTTTTAAAAGCAGTTAGTAGTAAAAGACAAAAAGAGAGTTTTAAAATGGTTGCAACGACTTAAACAGTAAAAACAACCATTTAAATCAGTGCCGGGGTGGTGGAATTGGTAGACACGCTACCTTGAGGTGGTAGTGCCCGATTGGGCTTACGGGTTCAAGTCCCGTCCTCGGTACCAAATAAGTCAGATAACTTGCTTTTTTGTCTTGATCAACGTAATATTTGCCACGTTTTCGGACGCGGGGTGGAGCAGCCTGGTAGCTCGTCGGGCTCATAACCCGAAGGTCGTCGGTTCAAATCCGGCCCCCGCAACCACTTTCCTAAAGTGTTTTTTTTCAAATGTTGTATTCGGTAGACCTCAGATACTTTCGATTTCAATTTGAAAAAAATACTTGTCAGAAAGTTGCACCGAAGCCGCTATGCGGCAAACAGGGTCCAGTTGCATAAAGCCCCGAATTTCGGGGTTTTTTGTTATTTGACAGCAGAATCACTGGGCTATTAGGCCCTTTTTTTATGTCTTGGGGGTGGGCTTGTCCACATTAGAACAAAAGTTAACAGAGATAATTTCAGCACCGGTTGAGGCCCTAGGCTACGAATTAGTCGGCATCGAGTTCATCCGGGGGCGCCAATCGACGCTACGAATCTATATTGATAGTGACGACGGAATCACTGTTGATGCTTGTGCTGATGTCAGCCACCAGGTCAGCGCTGTATTGGACGTAGAAGATCCAATTACGGTAGCTTACAACTTAGAAGTTTCCTCTCCGGGCCTTGATCGTCCCATGTTCACCGCTGAACACTATACTCGTTACCTCGGTGAAGAAGTCACTCTGGTTTTGCGTATGGCAATGCAGAACCGCCGTAAATGGCAGGGCATTATCAAAGCGGTTGATGGTGAAATGATCACAGTTACTGTGGATGGAAAAGATGAAGTGTTCGCACTGAGCAACATCCAGAAAGCGAATCTGGTACCCCACTTTTAAAGTTTGGATGAGGCAACTAGGATGAACAAAGAGATTCTGGCTGTTGTAGAAGCAGTTTCCAATGAGAAATCCCTTCCGCGCGAGAAGATTTTTGAGGCGTTGGAAACAGCTCTAGCGACAGCGACCAAGAAAAAATACGAACAAGAAATTGAAGTTCGCGTCAGTATTGACCGTAAAACCGGTGATTTTGACACTTTCCGCCGTTGGGTCGCCGTTAATGAAGTCACGATGCCAACACGTGAAATCACGTTAGAAGCCGCTCAGTATGAAGACCCTTCGCTCCAGTTGGGCGATTATGTCGAAGACCAGATTGAATCTGTTACTTTTGACCGCATTACGACTCAAACGGCCAAACAAGTTATCGTACAAAAAGTACGTGAAGCTGAGCGGGCCATGGTCGTTGAGCAGTTCCGCCAGTACTTGGGCGAAATTGTCACTGGTATAGTGAAAAAAGTTAACCGTGACAGTATTGCGCTGGACCTGGGCAACAACGCTGAAGCCGTTATTGGTCGTGAAGACATGCTACCGCGTGAAAACTTCCGTCCAGGCGACCGTATTCGTGGCGTTCTGTATGATGTGCGCCCAGAAGCTCGCGGTGCGCAGCTGTTTGTTAGTCGCTCAAGCCCTAAAATGCTGGAAGAATTGTTCCGTATTGAAGTGCCAGAAATCGGCGAAGAATTGATCGAAATTAAAGCCGCTGCCCGTGACCCGGGTTCGCGTGCTAAAATTGCGGTCAAAACCAACGACAAACGTATCGACCCAGTCGGTGCTTGCGTCGGGATGCGTGGTGCCCGTGTTCAGGCTGTTTCCAGCGAACTTGGTGGCGAGCGCATTGATATTGTATTGTGGGATGATAATCCAGCCCAGTTTGTTATTAACGCCATGGCGCCAGCTGATGTTGCGTCTATTGTGGTTGATGAAGACAGACACACGATGGATGTTGCCGTTGAAGCTAGTAATCTGGCACAGGCAATTGGCCGTAACGGCCAGAACGTACGTTTAGCAGCACAATTGAGTGGCTGGGAACTGAACGTAATGACGGCGGACGATCTTCAGGCGAAACATCAGGCCGAGGCTCATGCCGCTATTGATACCTTCACCAAATATCTTGATATCGATGAGGACTTTGCCACTGTATTGGTAGAGGAAGGTTTCTCTTCTCTGGAAGAGTTGGCTTACGTGCCGATGAAAGAACTTCTGGAAATCGATGGTCTTGACGAAGATACGGTTGAAGCGCTGCGTGATCGCGCCAAAGCTGCATTGACCACGCTGGCCCTGGCACAAGAAGAGAGTCTTGGCGACCAAAAACCCGCTGATGATCTGCTGAACCTGGCGGGTCTGGAACGTAGCATGGCATTCAAATTGGCTGCGCGCGGTGTGTGTACGCTGGAAGATCTTGCCGAGCAGGGTATCGACGATCTGGCAGATATTGAAGGGCTTAGCGATGAGCAGGCCGGCGAGCTGATTATGGCCGCACGTAATATCTGTTGGTTTGGCGATAACGCGTAATAAACTGTAGCAGGAAGGAACAGCATGACAGATGTAACCGTAAAATCACTGGCCGCTGAGATTCAGACACCAGTTGATCGCCTGGTACAGCAATTTGCTGATGCAGGGATCAACAAAACTGAAGTAGACTCAGTTACCCAGCAAGAAAAAGAAACATTGCTGGCGCACTTAAACCGTGAACACGGTAGCGCGCCTAATAAACTCACGTTGCAACGCAAAACGCGTAGCACCTTGAATATTCCGAGCACCGGCGGAAAAAGTAAATCGGTGCAAATCGAGGTCCGCAAGAAACGCACTTATGTAAATACGCCGGAAGCTGAACAAGCGAAAGCGGAAGAGCAGGCACAGCGTGAAGCGGAAGAGCAGGCACAACGTGAAGCGGAAGCAGCAGCGCAGAAAATCGCTGAAGAAAAAGCTAAACGTGCGGCCGAAGAACAAGCCAAACGTGAGGCCGCTGAAAAAGCTAAACGCCAAGCAGCGGAAAAAGAAAAAGTGACGAATCAACAAACCGACGAAAAAACCAAGCCAGCTCAGACTGATAAAGCACGCCGTGAAGCTGAAGCTGCCGAGCTGAAACGCTCAGTAGAAGAAGAAACACGCCGTAAGGTCGAGGAAGACGCTAAACGCGTTGCTGAGGAAGCCCGTAAGATGGCAGCCGAAAACGAAGGTAAATGGCCAGAACCTGTGGCAGAACAAACCGAATCTGCTGACTACCATGTCACCACTTCACAACATGCACGCGCCGCGGAAGATGAAAACGACGCCAAAGTTGAAGGTGATCGCCGTAGCCGCACTCGTGGTGGAAAGGCAACCAAGCAGAAGAAAGGCAATAAACTCTCTGAGTCTAAAGCTGATCGCGAAGAAGCACGTGCTGTTGGCCGTAAAGGCAAACGTAAACCAAGCACACTGCAGCAGAGCTTCAACAAGCCTGTTGTTGCGGTTAACCGCGATGTAGTGATTGGCGAGACCGTAACTGTCGCTGAATTGGCGAACAAAATGGCTGTTAAAGGCTCTCAGGTCATCAAAGCGATGATGAAACTGGGCGCAATGGCAACCATTAACCAGGTTATCGACCAAGAAACAGCACAGATGGTTGCTGAAGAGATGGGCCACAAAGTCATCCTGCGTCGTGAAAACGAACTGGAAGAAGCGCTGATGAGTGACCGTGATACTGGCGCTGAAGCTGCTGCCGAGCACCGCGCACCCGTTGTGACCATTATGGGTCACGTTGACCACGGTAAAACCTCTCTGCTGGACTACATCCGCTCCACGAAAGTAGCGTCAGGTGAAGCTGGCGGCATTACTCAGCATATCGGTGCTTATCACGTTGAAACCGAAAACGGGATGATTACCTTCCTGGATACCCCAGGACACGCCGCGTTTACTTCAATGCGTGCCCGTGGTGCTCAGGCAACGGACATCGTGGTACTGGTTGTTGCTGCTGATGATGGCGTGATGCCACAGACTATCGAAGCTATTCAGCATGCCAAAGCGGCCAACGTGCCGGTTGTGGTTGCAGTGAACAAAATCGATAAGCCAGAAGCTGATCCAGATCGCGTTAAAACCGAACTGTCTCAGTACGGTATCCAGCCAGAAGAGTGGGGCGGTGATTCCCAGTTCATCAACGTATCTGCGAAAGCCGGTATCGGTATTGATGAGTTGCTGAACGCCATCCTGCTGCAAGCTGAAGTACTGGAACTGAAAGCAGTTCGTACTGGCATGGCAAGTGGTGTTGTTATCGAATCCTTCTTGGATAAAGGCCGTGGCCCTGTCGCTACCGTGTTGGTTCAGCAAGGAACCTTGAACAAAGGTGATATCGTACTGTGTGGCTTTGAGTATGGCCGTGTGCGTGCGATGCGTGACGAGTTAGGCCGCGATATCACGTCTGCTGGTCCATCTATTCCGGTTGAGATCTTGGGTCTGTCCAGCGTTCCTGCTGCCGGTGATGAAGTTACCGTTGTTCGTGACGAGAAAAAAGCTCGTGAAGTTGCACTGTATCGTCAGGGCAAATTCCGTGAAGTTAAGCTGGCTCGTCAGCAGAAATCCAAGCTGGAAAACATGTTTGCTAACATGACCGAAGGCGAAGTTTCTGAACTGAACATTGTCATCAAGTCTGACGTTCAGGGTTCTTGTGAAGCTATCTGCGATTCACTGGAAAAACTGTCTACCGACGAAGTAAAAGTCCGCATTGTGGGTTCAGGCGTTGGTGGTATCACCGAAACTGATGCAACACTGGCTGCTGCTTCTGGCGCGATCATCCTTGGCTTTAACGTTCGTGCTGATGCTTCTGCGCGTCGTGTGGTAGAGACCGAAGGTCTGGATCTGCGTTACTACTCAGTAATCTATAGCTTGATCGACGAAGTTAAGCAGGCGATGAGTGGTATGTTGGCACCTGAGTACAAACAGCAAATCATTGGCTTGGCTGAAGTACGTGATGTGTTTAAATCACCGAAATTTGGCGCTATTGCAGGTTGTATGGTTACTGAAGGTGTGATTAAGCGTAATAATCCAATTCGTGTTCTGCGTGACAACGTGGTTATCTATGAAGGTGAGCTGGAATCTCTGCGCCGCTTCAAAGATGACGTTAACGAAGTTCGCAACGGCATGGAGTGTGGTATCGGCGTTAAGAACTACAACGACGTCCGTACTGGCGATGTAATCGAAGTCTTCGAAATTATCGAAATCAAACGTACTATCGATTAATCGCCTCAGATCTGCTTATATCCATTTGGGGGGCCTTGGCCCCCCAACTTGTCTGGAGAATCCAAATGGCAAAAGAATTCAGCCGTTCTCAGCGTGTTTCGCAGGAAATGCAGAAAGAGATCGCACTCATCTTACAGCGTGAAATCAAAGACCCGCGTGTTGGCATGGCTACCGTATCAGGTATCGAGCTGTCTCGTGATTTGGCTTACGCTAAAGTTTTTGTGACCTTTTTGAACGTATTAACCGATAATGCAGATCCGGATACGGTAAAAAATGGCATTAAAGCACTACAAGATGCCTCCGGTTATATCCGCACTTTGCTGGGTAAAGCGATGCGTCTGCGTATCGTGCCAGAGCTGACCTTCGCTTATGATAACTCTTTGATTGAAGGGATGCGGATGTCTAACCTGGTGACTAACGTCATCAAAAATGATGAAGAACGTCAGGTTAATCCAGGTAGCGCCGAGGAGAAGTAATGGGCCGTCCACGTCGTCGCGGCCGTGACATTAACGGCATTCTGTTATTGGATAAGCCGCTGGGCCTCTCCTCTAATGACGTTTTACAAAAAGTAAAACGCCTCTTTAGCGCTAACCGCGCAGGGCATACGGGGGCGCTTGATCCACTGGCGAGCGGTATGCTGCCTATCTGCCTGGGAGAAGCGACTAAGTTTTCCCAATTTTTGCTGGATTCAGATAAACGCTACCGCGTCGTTGCTCGTTTAGGGCAACGTACTGATACTTCGGATGCCGAAGGCGCATTAATCAGCGAGCGGGAGGTCAAGGTGACTCAGGCTCAGATGGATGCCGCTCTGGAGAGTTTTCGTGGTGATAGCCAGCAAATTCCATCGATGTATTCTGCGCTAAAGCACCAAGGTAAACCGCTGTATGAATATGCCCGTCAGGGGATTGAAGTCGAGCGTGAAGCCCGCAGTATCACAGTGTACGAGTTGCTCTTTATCCGCTGGGATGGCAACTTTCTTGAGTTGGAAATCCACTGTTCCAAAGGCACTTATATTCGCACCATCATTGATGACTTGGGTGAATTGTTAGGTTGCGGTGCGCATGTGAGTTATCTGCGTCGGTTGCAAGTGGCTACCTATCCAAGTGACCGCATGGTGACTTTAGAACAGCTGAAAGCGATGGTTGAAGCGGCGCAGGTAGATGAGCGCTCGCCAAATCCAGAACTGGATCTGCTACTGCTGCCGATGGACAGTGCGGTATTAAACTTCCCTGAAGTCAATCTGTTACCCGCGGTAGCTGCCTATGTTAAGCAGGGGCAGCCGGTGCATGTATCTGGCGCACCTGATGAAGGAATGGTCCGTATCACTGAAGGTGAAGAGCGTAACTTTATTGGTATCGGCACCATCGCAGAGGATGGCCGAGTTGCACCGAAACGTTTGGTTGTGGAATACGCCGAGTAGGGCCTAGCGGCCTTTCTTGCGATCCCGTGGTTCAAAGAGTAGAATAGTGCGGCTTACATATTGGGTTGCTGAATTAGAGATCGGCGCCTGTCTTAATTTATCTATATATTTGGAGTTGTATCATGTCTCTAAGTGTTGAAGCGAAAGCTAAAATTGTTGCTGACTTTGGTCGCGGTGAAAATGACACCGGTTCAAGCGAAGTTCAGGTTGCTCTGTTGACTGCTCAAATTAACCATTTGCAAGGTCACTTCTCCGAGCACAAAAAAGATCACCATAGCCGTCGTGGTCTGCTGCGTATGGTATCCACGCGTCGTAAGCTGCTGGATTACCTGAAGCGTGAAGATGTAGCGCGTTATGCTTCCCTGATCGAGCGTCTGGGTCTGCGTCGCTAAGTCTGCGAGTTTCGGGAAAAAGGGGCCAATAGGCCCCTTTTTTCTAAGAAGCAATGATAAAATACGTTAGTATATTGTTGTCGCTTATTACTCAAAGTGGTAGCTAACACCGCTTCCACTTCAAGTAAGAAGAGTAAATTTTAAAAATAGGATCTTCCGGTGCAGAGGTTCGCGCGGCTAATGAGAGACTTTAACTCAATGCGGGTTAAGGATTGTCATTAGTCGCGAGGATGCAGTGTGAAGGTAATAGTGATAGGTGGATGAGATCGTCAATACGATCCGGCACCGCATAGTATAAGGATACTATTTTGCTGACTCCGATTATTCGTAAATTCCAGTACGGCCAACATACCGTAACCATCGAAACGGGCATGATGGCTCGCCAGGCAACTGCTGCTGTCATGGTAAGCATGGACGACACCGCAGTATTTGTGACAGTTGTTGGCCAAAAGAAAGCCAAACCAGGTCAGAGCTTCTTCCCGCTGACTGTTAACTATCAGGAGCGTACTTACGCTGCTGGCCGTATCCCAGGCAGCTTCTTCCGTCGTGAAGGCCGCCCAAGTGAAGGCGAAACACTGACTTCACGTCTGATTGACCGCCCGATTCGCCCACTGTTCCCAGACAGTTTCCTGAACGAAGTTCAGGTGATTGCGACCGTTGTTTCTGTTAACCCACAGATTAACCCAGACATCGTGGCACTGATTGGTGCATCAGCTGCGCTGAGCCTGTCAGGCATTCCATTCAACGGCCCAATCGGTGCTGCTCGCGTTGGTTTCATCAACGACCAGTATGTGCTGAACCCAACGACTGACGAACTGAAAGAGAGCCGGCTGGACTTGGTTGTTGCCGGTACTGCGGGCGCAGTATTGATGGTTGAATCTGAAGCAGACATTCTGTCTGAGGATCAAATGTTGGGCGCGGTAGTCTTCGGCCACGAACAACAACAAGTTGTGATTGAAAACATCAATGCTCTGGTTGCCGAAGCTGGTAAACCGAAGTGGGATTGGCATGCTGAGCCAGTTAACGAAGCGCTGCACGCGCGCGTTGCTGAGCTGGCTGAAGCTCGTCTGGGTGACGCATATCGCATCACTGAGAAACAAGAGCGCTATACTCAAGTTGATGCTATCAAAGCTGATGTGATTGAAGCTTTGCTGGCACAAGACGAATCGTTGAATGCATCTGAAATTCAGGACATTCTGGGCGATGTTGAGAAAAACGTCGTTCGTAGCCGCGTATTGCGTGGCGAACCGCGTATCGATGGCCGCGAAAAAGACATGATCCGTGGTCTGGATGTGCGTACTGGCGTATTGCCACGTACCCATGGTTCTGCGTTGTTCACCCGTGGTGAAACTCAGGCACTGGTTACTGCAACACTGGGTACTGCACGTGACGCGCAAAATATTGATGAGCTGATGGGTGAGCGTACTGACTCATTCCTGCTACACTATAATTTCCCTCCATATTGCGTTGGTGAAACCGGTATGGTTGGTTCACCGAAACGTCGTGAGATTGGCCATGGCCGTCTGGCGAAACGTGGTGTGTTGGCAGTTATGCCAAGCCCGAGCGAGTTCCCTTATACTGTTCGTGTGGTTTCTGAAATCACCGAATCTAACGGTTCTTCCTCGATGGCTTCTGTTTGTGGTGCTTCTTTGGCCCTGATGGATGCAGGCGTGCCAATTAAAGCCGCTGTTGCGGGTATCGCGATGGGTCTGGTTAAAGAAAACGAAAACTTTGTGGTTCTGTCTGACATTCTGGGTGACGAAGATCACTTGGGCGACATGGACTTTAAAGTGGCCGGTAGCCGTGACGGTATCACCGCATTGCAAATGGACATTAAAATTGAAGGCATCACCCGCGAAATCATGCAGGTGGCTCTGAACCAGGCCAAGGGTGCGCGTCTGCACATTCTGGGTGTTATGGAACAGGCTATCAGCACTCCTCGTGGTGATATCTCTGAGTTCGCTCCACGTATCTACACCATGAAAATCAATCCTGAGAAAATCAAGGATGTGATCGGTAAAGGTGGTTCTGTGATTCGTGCGCTGACTGATGAAACTGGCACCACGATCGAAATCGAAGATGATGGTACTATTAAGATTGCAGCAACCGACGGCGACAAAGCAAAACACGCTATTCGTCGCATTGAAGAAATTACTGCTGAAATCGAAGTGAACCGTATCTATGCGGGTAAAGTGACCCGTATCGTTGATTTTGGTGCATTTGTGGCAATCGGCGGCGGTAAAGAAGGTCTGGTTCATATTTCTCAAATCGCTGATAAGCGCGTAGAGAAAGTGACAGACTACCTGCAGATGGGCCAAGAAGTGCCAGTTAAAGTAATGGAAGTTGATCGTCAGGGCCGTATCCGCCTGAGCATCAAAGAAGCCACTACTCCTGACGCAGAAGCTCCGGCACCAGAAGCAGCAGAGTAATAAAGCATTCCATAGCCCCTGACTGATGAGTGAGGGGCTATGTTATCTCGAGGGCAGGATGCTCTTGTGTTAAACAAATGGATGAAAGGATATTTATCCAATGTTTGTCTTCGGGAGTAGGAAATGAAGCCTTTCTTGCGCTGGTGTTACGTTGCGACAGCACTCATGCTGGCAGGATGCAGCAACCATGATTGGCGTAAAGACGAGGTGTTGGCTATCCCGTTGCAACCGACGTTGCAGCAGGAAGTGATTCTGGCGCGCATGGAACAAATCCTTGCAAGTCGGGCACTTACGGATGATGAGCGCGCACAGCTTTTATATGAGCGCGGAGTGCTGTATGATAGCCTCGGGCTACGGGCACTAGCGCGAAATGATTTTTCGCAAGCGTTAGCTATTCGTCCTGATATGCCAGAAGTTTTTAACTATCTGGGCATTTATTTAACGCAGGCAGGCAATTTTGATGCTGCCTATGAAGCGTTTGATTCTGTACTAGAGCTTGATCCAACTTACAATTACGCGCGTTTAAACCGGGGTATCGCTCTGTATTATGGCGGTCGACTCCCGTTGGCGCAGGATGATCTGCAGGCGTTTTATCAAGACGATCCAAATGATCCCTTCCGTTCGTTGTGGCTGTATCTGGTGGAAAGAGAAATCGATCCCAAGGCAGCGGCAGTAGCGCTACAACAGCGCTATGAAAAATCGGACAGAGGGCAATGGGGATGGAATATTGTCGAATTCTACCTGGGCACGATCAGCGAAAAAACGCTGATGGAAAGGCTCAAGGCAGATGCAACGGATAACACTTCGCTCGCTGAGCATCTCAGTGAAACTGACTTCTATTTAGGTAAACATTACCTAAGTCTGGGGGACAAGAACACCGCTTCGGCGCTGTTCAAACTGACGGTAGCTAACAACGTTCATAACTTTGTTGAGCACCGCTATGCATTGTTGGAATTGGCGCTTTTGGGCCAAGAACAAGACGACCTATCGGAATCGGACCAGCAATAGCTGACGAGCAACTATCAGCCTGAGATACCTTGGTTTTTACCAATGTTAATCACCCTAACAGGTGATGGCCTTTTTGTTCGTTTTATAATCTAATTTGAGCCGGTTCACACTTTTCAATGAAAATGACTGAAAATTTTCTCGACGAGTTATGTAGACTGGCTGCCATTATTAATGAGGCACGTGTACATGACTACTGAGCTTGAAACCTCTTTTGCTGATCTGGGGCTGTCCGCTCCTATTCTTTCCGCTCTAACTAGCCTTGGTTATGAAAAACCATCGCCAATCCAGTTAGAATGTATCCCACACCTGTTAAACGGCCGTGATGTTCTCGGCATGGCGCAAACAGGCAGTGGCAAAACAGCCGCGTTTGGTCTGCCGCTGTTACACAATATTAAAGCTGAGCTGAAAGCACCACAGGTTCTGGTATTAGCACCAACCCGTGAGCTGGCTATTCAGGTCGCTGAAGCACTCTCCAGCTTCTCTAAAGACATTAATGGCGTCAACGTAGTGGCCCTGTACGGCGGTCAGCGTTATGACGTTCAATTACGCGCTTTGCGCCAAGGTCCACAAATTGTTGTTGGTACTCCAGGTCGTCTGTTAGATCACCTGAAACGCGGCACCCTTAACTTGTCCAACCTGAGCGGTTTAGTGTTGGATGAAGCAGATGAAATGCTGCGTATGGGCTTTATCGAAGACGTTGAAACTATCATGGCGCAGATCCCGGCTGAACATCAGACCGCGCTGTTCTCTGCAACCATGCCAGAAGCGATTCGTCGTATTACCCGTCGCTTCATGAAAGATCCACAGGAAGTGCGCATTCAGTCTAGCGTGACTACCCGCCCTGATATCAGCCAGAGTTTCTGGAGAGTGGGTGGCGGTTACAACAAAAAAGAAGCTTTGGTTCGTTTCTTGGAGTCTGAAGATTTCGACGCAGCTATCATCTTCGTGCGTACCAAAAACGCGACGCTGGAAGTTGCAGAAGCTCTGGAACGCAGTGGTTATAGCAGTGCTGCACTGAACGGCGATATGAACCAGTCTTTACGTGAGCAGACACTGGATCGCCTGAAAGATGGCCGTCTGGATATTCTGATCGCAACTGATGTTGCTGCTCGTGGTTTGGACGTTGAGCGTATCAGCCTGGTTGTAAACTATGATATCCCTATGGATTCAGAGTCTTACGTTCACCGTATCGGCCGTACTGGTCGTGCCGGTCGCGCTGGCCGTGCGTTGCTGTTCGTTGAGAACCGTGAACGTCGCCTGTTGCAGAACATTGAACGCACCATGAAGCTGACCATTCCAGAAGTTCAGTTACCAAATGCAGAATTGCTGGGCGAACGTCGTTTAGCGCAGTTTGCTGCTAAAGTCGGCCAACAGCTGGAAAGCAGTGATTTGGATCTGTACCGCGCATTGCTGGCTAAGCTGCAACCAGAAGAAGAGTTTGATCTCGAAACTCTGGCTGCTGCACTGCTGAAAATGGCACAGGGCGAACGTCCTCTGATTCTGCCACCAGAAGCACCGCGTCGTCCGCAACGTGAATTCAATTCCCGTGATGACCGTGGTAGCGATCGTGGTAATGACCGTGGCCGTGACCGTGGTGATAGCCGTCGTGAGCCTCGCGCTGACAGCCGTGATGGTGGCGAGCGTCCAGCACGTCGCGAACGTCGTGATGTTGGCGAGATGGAACTGTACCGCATTGAAGTGGGCCGTGATGATGGTGTTGAAGTTCGTCATATCGTTGGCGCTATCGCTAACGAAGGTGATATCAGCAGCCGTTATATCGGTAACATCAAGCTGTTTGCTTCTCACTCAACTATCGAGCTGCCAAAAGGTATGCCGGGCGAAATGTTATCTCACTTCACCCGTACTCGTATCCTGAACAAGCCGCTGAACATGCAGCTGTTGGGTGATGCGCAGCCACACGAACGTCGTGAACGTCCAGCTGGCGGTAATGGTGGTGAGCGCCGTGGTGGTCCTCGTTCAGCCGGTGGCGAACGTCGTGATGGCGCAGGTGCTCCTCCTCGTCGTTCATTCGGCAGCGACCGTGCTCCAGCCGGTAATGGTGGTGGCGAACGTCGTGGTAGCCGTGATGGTCAGCGTTCAGCTGCACCACGTCGTGATGATGCCGCGGCACCAGCCGCAGCAGCGCCAGCGCGTCGTCGTTTCGGTGATGCATAAGTCTTAGTCATCTCTGATGATTAAACGTAAAAAACCAGCCTTCGGGCTGGTTTTTTTATGTCTGCGGATCCTTCGCCAGAGAGGGTCTTACAAGCGGTCAACCGACTGTAAATCTTGCTGCAAGCTCGCGACTATCTCAAAGGAGTGCAATCGCGCCTGATGATCAAAAATCTGACCATTGATCATCAACTCATCGGCCTGAGTTTCCCGCAACAGTGACTGTAGCCCATGGCGTACTTTGCTTTTATCGCCAATGATGGATAACCGCAGCGCCTGATCGACCCCAAACTGTTCCGCTGGCGAGCAGATCTTCTCCATCTCTTCCACTGGCGGTGGTAGCTGACCCGGCGTGCCACGGCGCAGGCTGACAAACTGCTGCTGCATCGAGGTAAACAGGAAACGTGCATCACGTTCTGTATCCGCGGCCACCACATTGACGCAGACAATGGCGTAAGGTTTTGGCCACTGTGCTGACGGCTTAAAGTTTTCCCGATACAACGAGAGCGCCTGGAACAGCATATCTGGTGCGAAGTGTGAGGCGAAGGCAAACGGCAGGCCCATGGCTGCGGCGAGTTGCGCACTGTACAGGCTTGAACCCAGCAGCCACAGCGGCACATGTAAGCCCTGACCCGGTACCGCTTGCACTGCCTGTCCTGGCTGCACTTTTGCAAAGTAATTTTGCAGTTCACGTACATCCGATGGGAAGTTATCAACCTCAGCTGACAGATGGCGGCGCAGCGCCATCATGGTGCGCTGATCACTGCCGGGCGCACGGCCAAGACCGAGATCAATACGATCAGGGTAGAGGGAGGCGAGGGTACCAAACTGCTCGGCAATCACCAGCGGCGAATGGTTAGGTAGCATGACACCACCAGAGCCTACGCGGATTGTGTTGGTGCCACCGGCAATATAGCCAATCAGGACCGAGGTCGCGGCACTGGCAATGCCGGTCATGTTGTGGTGTTCGGCGAGCCAGTACCGGTGATATCCCCAGTTTTCGGCATGTTGCGCTAAATCCAATGAAGCATGGAAAGCATCCCGTGGGGTTTTACCTTGAGCTATCGGTGATAAATCGAGCACCGACAGGGGAATTGTATTTTTATCAGTGATAGAAACATTATTATCAATCATAGAATCGTCCATCTTAACCTTGTGTCGAGTCGCTTGAAGGGCGAGTGCGCTTATGTGTAAACGCGTTGTATGCAGATAACAGCATAAACTAAAGGGCGATCTTCTGAAGGGGAATAAATGCGGCCAAGGGAGGGGGATAAATTACTATTCTGAATTACTGGGAGAGTGGCTATGCTCTCCCAGTGATATTTAGGAGACCAATTCTAGTCCGGCGAGTCGCCGCCAATAGCCGTTGCAATCCGCTTTATCTGTCAGTGCCAGCGGGGCCAAACCCTGCTCGTTGGCGCGGAATTGATCGATAACCTCCAGTGTCTCAATGCCTTGTGGCGAAAGACGGACGATATCCACCAACCCCTGCATAGAGATCAGATCATTACCGAGGTTATAGCAGTAACCGCTCTGTGTCTGAATGCCGTTGAGGATGAAGACCTGCTGCTGCTCCTGCGACAACACCTTGCGCCCTTGTGGATACTTAATGCAGCAAGTTTCGCACTCATCTTTGGCGCGATCTTCTGAACGGGCGGTAAAGCAGCGGGCAGAATACGCCAGCGGCAGATGGCCGTAACTCAGCACCTCCACCTCAAACTGATGGCGAAAACCCAACTCTTCGCACTGCTGTAAGACATTACTCAGCCAGTCGCGAGAAAGCTCCACTGGCATACACCAGCGCATCATGCCCTGACGGTGCAAAATCCGCAGGGTATAGGCGTTGTAGCAGTTAAGGGCGTGACCCGCGATAAAAGGAAGGCCGCGTTCAGCCGCCATATTCACCGCACCCAAATCATTCGCTTCTAGCAAAAACTCGCCGTTCTCCACATAGCGCTTCAATTCATTCAGTTCGGATGGGGCCTGCAACAGTGCCAGTGTGGAAATGACCACCTGTTTGCCGCTGGCGGCAACCTCTTTGGCTAAGGCCAGCCAGTCGCCGACTCTCATTTCACGGCGCTTGGTGCAGACATTCTCGCCCAGATAAATAATGTCGGCGCTGCTATTGGTTGCTGCTTGATAGAAGGTTTCAATATCTGTTTTTGGCCAGTAATAGAGCACTGCGCCTAAGGCGTACTTCATATTTCCTCCGGCTACTGCCACTTGCGATGATAAGCGCCCAGTGTCGTCTGGGTTCCTTCGGACATTGCGCCCAGTTGTTCCATCCACTCTGCTTTGGCGGCAAATTGCGCCGGATTGGCCTGGTAGCGGTCAATCGCCTGTCGCCAGACTTTGGCAACCTGACTGACATAAGCGGGGCTGCGCTGGCGGCCCTCAATTTTTACCGAGGCGATATTCGCGGCAAATAATTCCGGCAACAGCTCAAGGGTATTCAGGCTGGTCGGCTCCTCCAGAGCGTGGTAGCGCTGACCATCTACCAGATAGCGCCCTTTGCACAATGTGGGATAACCGGCGTTTTCATTGTCGTCATAACGGTCAATCAGCACCTCATTGAGGCGTGACTCCATCCCTTGCGGGGTCTGCTGCCAACGGACAAAGCGCGCGGGTGAACAGGCACCCACGGTATTGGGGGATTCACCCGTCAAATAGGATGAGAGATAACAGCGGCCTTCCGCCATAATGCATAAACTGCCAAAGGCGAAAACTTCCAACGGTACCGGGCTGGTACGTGACAGCTGTTTCACCTGATGCATTGAGAGTACGCGCGGTAGAACCACCCGTGCCACATCGAAATGGCGCTGATAAAAGCGGATGGCCTCGTCGTTAGTCGCTGAGGCTTGCACCGAGACATGGCGCTCCACTTCGGGATAACGTTCAGCGGCATACTCCAGCATGGCGAGATCCGCCAAAATCAGGGCATCAGCTCCAAGTTGCGCCGCCATATCCACTGCCCGCTGCCAACGGGAATAGCCGTCGGGGTGGGCGAAGGTATTGATGGCGATATGCAATTTGCGTTTACGGCTATGAACGTAATTAACGGCTTCCTGTAGCTTTTTATCAGTGAAATTAAGGCCGGCAAAATGGCGGGCATTAGTATCATCTTTCAAGCCGATATACACCGCGTCAGCACCATTATCGATTGCGGCTTTCAATGCGGGTAAATTGCCGGCAGGACAAAGCAGCTCCATAGAATTTTCCCCATCCGAAGATGATATTCGTATTTTATCGAGTGGCGATTTTAGTTAACCTACTTTGAACTGACCTTGATGTAAGGCAGTTTCTTTCGCATTGGTGGCACTCTTCTGATATTTAGCCCAGTTCTGATGCAAATTTTATTGATTTAACGCGCTTTCATGTTTTGCCAATGTGGCAATATAGACGTAATTATCGAGATCTAAACCCAAAGTCATTGGCGTTGCAGGTAGGCAGCAAGCTAACACCCCTGCAGCTTCAAGGAGGAGGGTATATCACCAAATAAGGAGTCCAGCCTGTGTTGGGAAAACTACGAGCACGTCTTGTGCGCCAAGGGCCTGCGCTGTTGCGGGGGCCGCTAAAGTTGACACCATTTGCCATACAGCGGCAGGTTATAGAGCAAGTGCTGGGGTGGCAATTCCGCCAGGCATTGTTGGACGGCGATCTGGAGTTTCTGGAGTCTCGCTGGTTAAAAATTGAAGTACGCGATCTAGCGTTGCAATGGTTTATGACGGTAGAAAACGGTAGGCTGGTGGTGAGCCAACAAGCTGAAGCGGATGTTAGCTTTAGTGGTGATGCCAACGATCTGATTTTGATCGCTGCCCGTAAAGAAGATCCGGATACGCTATTTTTTCAGCGCCGGTTACGAATTGAAGGGGATACCGAATTGGGCTTGTATGTGAAAAATCTGATGGATGCCATTGAATTGGAGTCCATGCCAACCTTGCTGCGAGTGGGTCTGCAACAACTGGCAGAGTTTATTGAAGCGGGTCAGCAAGAGGGTGTGGCAAGTGCTTCCCGCACATTAGCATCATGTTGATCAGAGTAGAAATTCCGGTGGATGCTCCGGGAATAGACGCGCTATTACGCCACTCATTTGAGAGTAATGACGAAGCTGAACTGGTGCAGCAACTGCGTGAAGATGGCTTACTAACGCTGGGGATTGTAGCGACTGATGACGAAGGCGGTGTGGTTGGTTATGCCGCATTCAGCCCGGTCGAGGTTGGTGGTGAAGACCGTCAATGGGTCGCGCTGGCACCACTGGCGGTGGATGAGAGTCTGCGTCGGCAAGGTTTGGCTGAAAAACTGGTGTATGAGGGGCTAGATTCGCTCAATGAGTTTGGTTATGCCGCCGTCGTGGTATTGGGTGATCCGGCCTACTATCAACGCTTCGGTTTTGTTCCGGCTGCCCGTCACCAATTGACTTGCCGCTGGCCTGGCACCGAAGAGGGTTTTCAGGTTTATGCTTTGGCGGAAGATGCCCTGACTGATGCTGATGGCGAAGTGGTGTTTTCTGCTCCGTTCAGTCGGTTCTAACCGCTAACGGTTTTATCGCTAAGCATGGCGAGCAGTGAAAGAGGCTGGTTAATCACCAGCTTCTCTTTTTGCGGCTTACTGAGCTGTTTCACCCGATATTCTAGCTTCAATGCAGTCGAACGATCCCCTGCTTCACAATGAAATACCAGAGTTAACTCGCCTTTCCCTCGCAGCGCTTTTGCCCCTTTTCCACTCTGATGCTGTGCCAATCGCCGTACCACATCGGTGGTAATACCGGTATACAACATGCCGGAGGCGGTGCGCAGCAGATAGAGATACCAAAGGCTATCCGTCATAATCTTCTTCCAGTCCGGGGGTAGCGGTTTGGAACATTATTACCGGAATTGCGGGTCGTATCCTGACTTTTTTATCTGCTGGCACCTGATCCTGCTAAATCAACGTACTGATTGTTTTTTTCTGATTACTTTCTTTTTACTGATTATTTGGTCTTTGCTGCAAATTCAAAGCGTGGTGAAACCAAACCGTACAGTGTCCAACCGAGGAAGGTCACAATCGCCCCCCAAGTCATGGCTTCCTGACCTGAGCTATAGAGCGCATAGAAGCTGTACATCGCGCCGATAAAGGCAATGATATTTGCTTTGCGGGCCTTCGCCGGCGGGACATTGGCGGTTTTCTGAATAATCACCAGTGCTGCCATCGACAGAATATAAGGGATGATATTGGTCACCACCGCCAGATTCACCAGCACGTTGAACTGCTTGTTCAGCGACGGGCTAATGGTCATCAGCGACAGTACACTCTGGATGATAACAATGGTCAGCATCCCTTTGACCGGCGCATCTGCTTTACTGACTTTAGAGAAGATTTTCGGGAAGAAACCTTCATCGGCAGAGGATTTGAACACCTGAGCGATGGTGAACTGCCAGCCGAGCAGTGATCCCACGCAGGACATGATCATCAATGCCATGATGATTTTACCGACTGCTGGGGTGAACATATAAGCGAACGCCAGACCAAACGGCGCGGTAGAGTTAGCCAGATCCATATTCGGCACAATACCGGCAATCACGTTGGTTGAGATGATATAGATAACTGCTGCACCTAAAGTCCCACCCAATACGGCGATCGGAACGTTACGTTCAGGGTTTTCTACGGCATCGGTATTGGCGCAGGCAGATTCCAAACCCAAGAAAGCCCACAGTGTCATTGAGATAGAAGAGCCGATAGCTTCGAAGGTTGGTACGCCATGTGGATTCCACGCCGCCATATAGGCAGAGCCGCTAAACCAGAACCAGCCAACAATTGAGATACCCACCACTGGGATAATCACCCCCCAGATAGTCACACTACTGATTTGACCGGTAATACGTGCGCCACCAAAGTTAGCCACGGTTGCCAGCCACAAAACACCAATGGTCGCGATACAAATGCCCAGTGGTGTCAGGGTCGCGCCCAGTAATTCAGTACCATAACCCACGGCTGAAATGGCAATGGCGATATTGGCAATCAGCAGCGAAGCACCATAGGTATAGTTAGCCATAAAGTTGCCGGACTTACCGAAGGCATACTCTGCGTAACCCCCCATCCCGCCTGATTTACGACTGAACATCCCACATTGGGCGAAAGCATAGGCCAGCGCCATAGAACCCACTGCTGTGACTAACCACGAGACAATAGAGATCGTCCCAACTTCGGCGAGTTTGGTTGGCAGCATAATTATGCCAGACCCCATCATATTGACGGCGGTCAGAATAGTCAGCTGTACGACTCCCATCTTATTATTTGTTTTACTCATTTTTATTATCTCTTTTTTAATTTCAGAGACTGCGGGAATAAGCTATTCCCGCAGATTGAGCGAAAGCTAGTATTGGTGTTGTAAAAATAAAAAGTATTTTATTATTATTTCATCATGTAGCCGTATGCACGGTTCCATCCATCTTCATCGACTTGCAAATAAACACCTTGTAATTCAGGTGCGAAACCAGGCAGTAAATTAATACTCTCTTCTAATGCCAGGAAATAACGCTGAGCTGCGCCACCCCAAACTTCACCAGGGACTACACACAATACTCCCGGTGGGTAAGGAAGTGCGCCTTCAGCGGCAATTCGACCTTCTGCTTTACACAATGGTACTAATTCAGCATGACCACGGACGAATTCAATATTCGCATCCTGCGGATTCATCATAACTTTAGGGAAATACTGTTTACGGAACATCTCTTTTTGTAACTGCTTAACATCGTAGCTAACATAAAGATCATGCATCTCCTGACACAATTTACCGATGGTATAACCTTTGTAGCGAGTTTCATTATTACGATACACAGTTGGTAATACATCGCTTAACATGGCATCTTCTTCAATGAAACGTTCAAATCGGGCAATTTGCGCGACCAAATGTTGCATTTTCGCCAAATCTTCTGCTGGCGTTAATAAGAATAGAATTGAATTCAAATCACATTTTTCTGGCACGATACCATTTTCGCGCAAGAAATTAGCCAAAATAGTGGCTGGAATACCAGATGCCGTATATTCACCAGTATTGGTATCAATCCCTGGCGTGGTTAATAGCAGTTTGCATGGGTCGACAAAATATTGTGACTCTTCATAACCTTCAAATGCATGCCATTTTTCGCCGGGAATAAAGTTAAAGAAACGCAAATCTTGTGCCATGGCCTCGGTGTCATATTGCTGCCAAGGTTTGCCGTCAACTTCGACCGGAACAAAAGGCTTAATCATGTTACAGGTATTTAAGATCATTTTACGCGCTTCAATGCCGGTCTTAACGCAATCCAACCACATACGTTGACCACTTTTGCCTTCATGCATTTTTGCGTTGACATCTAATGCTGCAAACAGTGGATAGAATGGGCTGGTGGAGGCGTGCAGCATAAAGGCGTTATTAAAGCGTTTATGGTTGCAGTAGCGATCCTGACCTTTAATATGTTTGTCTTTCTTATGAATCTGCGAAGTTTGTGAGAAACCCGCTTGTTGTTTATGGACTGACTGGGTAACGATAATACCTGGGTCATTCTCATTCAGTTCAAGTAATAATGGTGAGCAATCCTTCATCATTGGAATAAATTGTTCGTAGCCCACCCAAGCAGAGTCAAACAGAATATAGTCGCAAAGATGACCGATTTTATCCACCACCTGACGAGCATTATAAATGGTGCCGTCATAGGTGCCCAGTTGGATAATGGCCAGGCGGAATGGACGTGCTTCGTTTGCCCGTTCAGGTGCTACGCTACGTATCTGTTCACGCAGGTATTTTTCTTCAAAACAGTGAGCATCAATCCCGCCGATAAAGCCAAACGGGTTACGGGCTGTTTCCAGGTATACCGGTGTTGCACCTGCTTGAATCAGTGCGCCATGGTGATTAGATTTATGGTTATTACGGTCAAACAGCACCAAATCACCACGGGCCAGCAGCGCATTGGTCGCCACTTTATTTGAGGCGGATGTCCCGTTCAGAACGAAATAAGTTTTATCGGCATTAAAGACTTTCGCCGCATGTTTTTGTGCATCACAAGGTGCACCTTCGTGAATAAGCAAATCACCTAATTTGACGTCAGCATTACACATGTCAGAGCGGAAAATAGTTTCGCCGTAGAAGTCAAAGAATTGGCGGCCAGCTGGATGTTTACGGAAGAATTGACCACCCTGATGCCCTGGGCAGGCAAAGGTAGAGTTCCCCATTTCAACATATTTTTTTAATGTACTGAAGAATGGCGGTAGCAGATCTTTTTCATATTTTTCTGCCGCTGATTCCAGTTGTTTACCATAAAAATCAGTGTTGTCACCGCAGAGTTCAAATACCCCATTTAATGAGGGTAATACGTCGGTGTTAAGTTCTTCTTCACAGCAAACAGCCGCAAAAATCGGGATTTCAAGTCCTAATGCATGAATGCTATCAATGACACCATTATTAATGTCTTGGACTGACAGTACGACCGCCGCAATATCGGTAAAATCTGTGTGTAGAACATCCACGACTTCGCGCTGAGATTCGAAGCAGGGTATCGCTGAAGTACTTGCCGCAATATTTAGTTTTTTCATTATGGATTCTCTTTTATTTTATTTAGGGTATATAAACCCGTCCAACATTTTTGCAAATTGGATTTAGTCGTTTACTAAATTCGATATATAGCAGGTCGTATCAATGAAATAATGTTCATTGATATTTCTTCTGCTTTATCTCTTTTCTGCGAAACACGACGGCTGAATTTCAGGCGCAGTGATCCGGAAAAGGTGACATTACATTTTTACGGGATAGCTATGTTTCTGCTGGAAGATAATTAACACTGGGTCTGTATCGGCTGAGTAATAGCATTACTTGCTCTGATAGCAATAAAAATAAAACCGAGCATTAGTATCTTCGGAGAACGCAGACAATAGTTAACATTACGCAAAGTTTAGAAAATCACTTTTCGTTTCTGTCAAATATTGTGCATAGACAATGACTATCCAATAAAAATGGATGTCATCGCAAGAGGGGTATTATCTAAAATGGAAATAGGAAAAGCTAAAATAACTACGGTGTGCCGGCATCATTAAATGCGTTGTCCGCCTTATATGCGCCATTTTCTTGTTGTTATTTTCCATTTGCGTAAGATCTCTGTTTTTTTAAACAAATTTTGGTTTTAAACAAGGTTTTCGTTTTAAGTAAGATTTTCGAAAAACGAGCTGATGCGGGCTATTCTAGTCATAACACTTATTCATTCTGTGACTCACGTCATGTTTTTATTCTATTTAAAAATGCACTTTGACTAAAAAACGAATAAATAATCAATTTTATTCGTTTTAAACGGTTTTTATTCAAAACTGTACTGTATGTTATGCAAAACAGTAGGGTTATATTTAACACCAAGGATACATTGGCTGGCTTATTATTATCCAACATGAGTAATGAGAGCGGGTTCTTAATATTTTTTGTATTTTATTTGTTAATCCATAATTATTTGTTACATCCGCAGTTATCCGTAAATTTTGCATATAAATGCATAATCATCTTATGCAGTAAATGTTAGCTAAATCACGTTATCAGGCACTTTCTCCCCAGAGATCCTATTCTTAGGAAGGATATGCTGGGAATACTCCTTGCATCAGCGATAAGTCCGGGGAAAGCGGGGCTATGGCTGCCCCGACATAGATAAGGTTAACTGAATAGCGGTAGGCTATTGCGGGTAAAGGGAATTTTTACTTGTATAACCTGCTGTTGGCGGGTTAATTCGAGAGAGAATATCTCGCCATCATTCTCTACCCGGACCTGCGATAGCGGGTCGTGGTCATTCAAATCAAAGACACACGCCACCTGTGCCTCCGGCTGGCAGTTACGCAAAATCAGATAGCTGATATCGCGCACGGAGGGATTTGCCGGTGCCAACCCTTGGAAAAGCAGGGCATCGGCGGCCAACCAAAGTGAGAGTGGGCGAGCCGCAGTCTGATAATGGCACTGGACCACCCCATTCAGGGGGTGAGCGGTAACCTGATGTAAGTATTGCATTGGCCCGTGTTCACTAAAAGTTGCGGGTTCACCTAGCTGCTCTGCTGCCATACCATCAAGATGCAGTGCCCAGTCCCACTGCTGTTGATGTGGATTGATAATGCTGCTGAGGTCGATGATGGTGTCATCCAGCCACAAAATACGGCGGCGGAATTTGACATCACGATAAGCTTCGCTATCCCATTGGATTCGGGTATGGCTGTCCAGATCTGGTGCTTTTTGACTCCAATCCACCTCGGTATCCAACCAACTGAAAGCCGCCGATTGATGCCAGTTATGAATAATGGGCACTGCTGGGGGTTGATTCGTCTGGTTGATACTGAGCGTATTATGGGTTGCGCTATTTTTGTAGTAGCCATAATGCAACTGTGCGCCATAGCCGGTCGTGCCTAAATCGGGCAGGATCTCTCGCCCTTGCTCAAACAGAATTAAGTTCAGCCGATCAAAGTGATCATGCTCACCACCATAGGGGCTGTGTTTTACCAGCAATGCCCGGCCGGATTGCGGCTGACGCAAGATGGTTAATCCGCAGTCCGGTGCATGGAGTGTATCCGTCGGGATCACATCAATGATCTGTGATGGTAACTGGTCAACCCCATACAGCAGCGCATCCAGATTTAAGCGGGGTTGTTGGCGATAAATATGTTGCAGGGCAGCGGCATATTTATCATAGCCATAAATCTTGAAAGCAAACTCATATAAATGTGTATGGTTGAGCTGCTCCTGTCCGGCAGTGCAATCGTTTATTCGGGGGAATGTACCATCTGGCATCAACAGTTTGAGCGGGAAACTCAGCATGTCGCGGTAATAGGGGAGAGCCAATAAGCTGTAGCGACTGCCTGCGGCCAGTTTTTCAAATGACCAGAAACCTTGCAGCGCATAAAAATGGTAATGCACCGAGCCTTCAAACCACATTCCTTCACTGAATAGCCCGTGCTCTAACTGATAGCGCAGGCCATAATCCGCATTAACCGCAGACTCAATATAGTGCTCATCGTCGAGGATCAAGCCGATAACGGCGATGGCACTGTTGATTTTAACTTCATGGTTATGTAACTGGCGGGTACGGTGTTGCATTAGAAAATCCGCGCCCTCCCGCAATAATCGCCCGGCAATGCAGTCGCGTTGCTCCTGACTGAGGGCATCGGCAATAAAATCATATCCCAGCGCAAAATCGAGTAGGCAATTAGCTTCACACAATGTCTGTGCATTGGCTTTGCCCGGCCCGTTGTACGGAATACCTCCATGAACTTCATAGTCAGGATAGTAGCGGGCGTAATTGATCAGAATATCCCGCACCTTATTGAAGTAGCCTATCTCTCCGGTCAGTTGCCATAGCAAGCCGAGCTGATTGCAGGCTTTGGCGTTCAGGCCGTTAAGCGCCCGCCACCAAGCACCATCATAGGGTTCGCCACTAAATAGATGAGCATCTACCGGGCAACGGTGCTGGGTGGGTGAATAGCGATCCCACTCCAACTGCACACCGTGATCGGGGCAATAGTAGTAATGGTTCCAGGTGGCGATACCGGTGGCAGGAACCTGGGTTTCTGAGCTTAAAACAACCTGATTACCCGCAATCAGCGTGGTGATAATCTCCGGCTGCTGCACGACCCGCTGGCGGATTTTAACCATCTGCCGATCCGTAAACTGCTTCATAGCTGGTGTGTCCTCGACGATGCTTATTTTTTTGCGATCAGGGGCTGTGTTATCGGATAGAGCAGGATTTCGACAGCATCCGGGTATTTGGCAATCAGATATTGCGCTTTCTGTTGGAAATCAGGGTCTGCCGGGTAGGCGCGGGCGGCGGTGATCATATTGACCAGTGCTTTTTTGTCCTGAACACCATCCAGATCTTTATACGGCCAGGTTTGGTCGGTATTGATAAAGCCCGCGACGTATTGATAGCCTTTTTTGAGACTATGTTCGTCGAGAGTGAAGTTCCAGATATCTTTGTCGGCGACCTCACCCAGCCGACCCAGCTTGTTGTAAGCTTCCAGATGGAAATTACTGTAGTGCCACGGGCGGGTGCGCTCCAGCTCAGCATTTTGTCGACCCTGCATATCAAAATGCGATGGGATCCGGCGCAGTTGGGTTATCTCCAAACGCTTTTGAGCCGCTGCTTTTTGCTCGCTAAACAGGGCAAAAGAGGCGGCCTGCATATCAAAATAGGTGCCGTGATTATTGTGCCAATTATCTTCTTCGAACCCGTTTTGGCTAGTGGTCATCCATTGGTAAAAATCGCTATACCACTCTTTGATTGCCCGATAATCGGTATCCTTAAGTACATTCGCTGGCCTTATCAATTCAACGGCGTCAATGACATCCACCAGCGCCCGACTATCGATTAAACCAATGCCACGACCTTCATTGATGCCTGGAATCGCTTGGGCATATTGTAAATTCGGGTTCATTCGGGTATCTGGATTGACGAACCAATTGACCAATTGATCCCGCGCTTTTTCGGCATACTCGGGCTTGCCAGTAAAGCTATAAGCTAACGCCAGATAATAGACATCTTCACTGAAGCTGTTCATGCGTTTTTTATCGGTCGCATCGCTATTGGCATCCGGATTTGTTTCCCCGTCTTTACGCAAATAAGGCATACCATCTTTCTTGCTTGGGTCTGGCCACCAATAAGGTGGGAAGCTGTAATAGTCGTGTTTATCACCACTGGCGGCTAGCAAGTTTTTATCCATCACCGAGTACAGTGGTTTTCCCAGCGCTTTGTCAGCCTTAGCTATCAGATTTTTATAGGATTTTTCATATAAAGGGTTGTTTTGCTTAACCTGGGTAATGCTGTAGTTGATATCATCCATTTTTAATAATAGTGGATGGCTCTCAGTAGCATAAATAAAGGGTGAGGACCCCATGAGAATAGCCAGTAATAGTTTTTTTTTCCCCAGAATGTTCATCACTACTTTCCTTATTCTTGATGGTTTATATTATTAAAAATAAACTTACAGAGTGAGTTCGATCTATTTCTCTGTTTTTATGTAAATAAAATTACACCCATTAATAAAAAGGTTATGAAATGTATAGCCAACATTTTGATAAAAACAATGCGGTTCTATTTCGAATGGATTTGAATTCTAGGGTAAAGTTTTTGGTTTTTTGTGATCCAAGTCCATATTGTAAATTTTTTATGAATAAATGACTTAAATTGTGAGCACCATCAAATTAAATCTCTGTTTTAGACGTTTTTGAGTTAATTTTAATCATTGTGTCATTTTTTTTATTTTTTAAATGAAGATTTTAACTTGCTGTTTTTAATTAAAAATAGCGTATATTTTCGTTTTTTAATCCTTTTTCAAGTGTGATCTCAAGCAGAGATTTTAAAATGGAATTAAGTTTTATTTTTTATGGTGTGGTTTTTTGCTTTGCTCTGGGTTCTAATGTTATCGAGTGTTTCATGATTTTATTCTGCTATTTAACTTTCTGGGTAAATCTATAAAAAATAGATTTCAACGAGGACGCTGAGATGAAGAAAAAAATGATAACGTCAAACGTAAAAATAAAATCTTTGCTGTTGTTAACTTATTTAGCCACGGGAGTTCCGTCTCTCCACGCCGCAGAAACATTGCAGGTATGGATACGTGCCAGTAATGATTCCAAGAATATTTATAAAACAGAAGCTGAAACTTTTGAGAAGAAAACCGGCATCAAAATTGAATATTTCAATGCGACGACCGATTTTGAGCAGCGCCTGGCACGAGCCGCAGCGGGTAATGCGCTGCCGGACCTGATTTTCAATGATGCGGTAGCTATCGGGCAGTTTGTCCAGCTGGGTATTGTTGAACCCATTGAACCAAAAAATATCATTGGTGGAGAAGATATCTTCGATACCGCTTGGAAGAGTGCCCAATATATTGATGGTAAATATTATGGTGTGCCGACCTCAGCCCAAACCTTTGCCCTGTTCGTGCGCAAAGACTGGCGGGAAAAGTTGGGCCTATCGCAGCCAAAAAACTGGCAAGAGATCGCCACGCTGGCAAAAGCCTTTACCTTTAATGACCCGGATGCCAACGGCAAAAATGACACATATGGCTTTATTCTGCCGGGTTCAACTACTCGCGGCTATGCCAGTTGGTTTATTAGCTCATATCTCTGGCAGGCCGGTGGTGACTTCATTCGCCCAGCGGGTGAGGGCAAATTTAAAGCCGCACTGGATGAACCTGCCGCCACTGAAACCCTGAGTTTCATGCGTGGTATGGTGTGCGACAAAACGGTACAGCCGGGTGCTATCAACGCCACCACAGCCGATGCCATACCTTCATTCCGTTCGGGTCAAAGCGGCATGTTCTTCTCTGGCCCCTATCACATTGCTCTATTTGATAAAGATCCCGGTAAAGAGGCTTTTGAAGTGATCCCACCACCAACAGGGCCGAAGGGGCAAGCAACACTGGCTGAAGGCACCACGGTGTTTATGATGAAAAGTAGCCAGAAAAAAGAGGCTGCACAGAAATTCATTGAGTTCATGATCTCACCAGAAGGGCAGCAAATTGGCATGGGTATGGGCAGCAATAATATGCCGGTGGTGCGCTTATCGATTAACAAACAGGTAGATACCAAAGCGGTTTATAACGATCCGCGCTGGGCGATGTTTGCTGATCTGTACGCCGAACATGGCCGCTATATTCCACAAGTGCCTAACTGGACGCCAATTCGTCAGGTGACTGCTGAAGGCTTCAACCGCATCTTAGCCAGTTGTGACAGTGATATCACTGCTGAATTAAAAGCGGTGAATCAGAAGGTGAATGATGAACTGGCAAAACAGAATGTCTTAGGGCAGTGAGTGAATCATGATAACGCTAAATCCCCGACTAAAACGTAATCTGGTTCCGTGGCTGTTTTTGGCTCCGGCACTGGTCATCTTCACCTGGTTTAAATTCATCCCAATGCTGCAAGGATTGGTGATGAGTTTCTACAAGGTTAACTTTAACCAGCCAAATGAGTGGGTCGGGTTTGCCAACTTTTCCCGCGCCTTCGGTGATGAAGCGCTGCACTCTGCGGTCTTCAATACCCTGTTATATGTGGTGGTCACCATGGTGGTGGCCGCTTTTATCGCCTTCTTTTTGGCGATGTTGCTGGAAGGGCCGGCACGGCATCTGCGCTTTATCCGTACCGCCATTTTCTTACCTGCGGTGACTAGTGCGGCGATCGTCGCCGAAATGTGGCGAATTCTGTTTAACCCGACCAGTAATGGCGTGGTGAACCACATTCTGTCGTGGTTCAGCATTGAGGCTCAGGGGTTTCTGGCGGATACCGATCAAGCGCTATGGACGGTAATGCTGCTGCATATCTGGAAAGCGGTGCCTTACAACATGGTGATCTTTATCGCCGGGCTGGTAGGGATTAGCCGCGATTTATATGACGCGTCGAATGTAGATGGGGCCAACTGGTGGAACCGGCTGCGCTATGTGACCTTACCGGGCATGATCCCTGCACTTTCTGTGGTGTTGATGCTGTCATTTATTCGTGGTTTCCGCGTGTTTGCCGAAGTGTATGCCACCACCGGCGGCGGTCCGTCTAATGCAACGGAAATGATCATGACCCATATCTACAAACTGGGCTTTGAGCAGTTTGACTATGGTTATGCGTCAGCGGTCTCCTTCCTGTTATTCGCCTTCACGGTGGTCTTGACGATTTGTCATCTCACCTTGAAAAAGCGCATCGCCCGTTACTAACCCGAGCCGGAGAGTGGTAATGAAAAGTAAAAGTTGGAACAGTATCGGCCGCTGGATAATTTATGGTCTGTTGCTGACTGTTTTTGTTGGCCCGTACTGGGGCATAATGGCGACCGCATTCAGTGGTGCACCGGTAAAACCCGGTGAGCTGCTGGCATGGCCCAATCAGTTCTCATGGGATAACTTTATCTTCGCCTGGATGGATATCGGCGTCTGGCAATATCTGCTGAACTCGATCATTGTGGTGTTTTTTGGCACCGTGTTGCAGGTATCCGTCAGTGCGCTGGCGGCCTATGCGCTGGCACGTAAAAAGTTTGTCGGGGTCTCTCTGACCAGCCTGGTCATTCTGTCGACCATGATGTTGCCGGAAGAGGTGATCGCCATTCCGCTCTATATGATCATCAACTGGCAGCTGCCGGTGATCGACGCTTCGCTCTACAACAGCTATCTGGGCATGATTTTGCCGGTGGTGGGTTGGGCCTTTTCAATTTTTGTTCTGACCGAGTTTATGGCGGCTATCCCGAAAGAGCTGGAGGAGGCGGCGCGTATTGATGGTGCCAGTGAATGGCAAATCTTCTTCCATGTGATCCTGCCGCTGGTTAAGCCCGCACTGGGTACTGTCGTGACTTTCGGCTTTATCATGATTTGGGACCAATACCTGTTGCCACTGATTGTGGTGAATCAGGACAGTCTGAATACCATTCCGGTGATCCTCGGCACACTACGTACCGACGAGAGCATCACACCAAACATCTTTATTGCTATCACCCTGTTGGCGATGTTGCCGAGCATCATCGTGTATCTGGGTCTGCAAAAACATTTCAATCGCGGGATCATGTCTGGCGCGGTTAAAGGCTAGGGAGAAACAAAATGGGATCGGTTGTACTTAAAAATGTCTGTAAATCTTACGGTGACACCCATGTGATCCGCGATGTATCGCTGGAGATCCCTGACGGTGAGTTCTGTGTGCTGGTCGGCCCGAGCGGCTGCGGAAAATCCACCTTACTGCGCATGATTGCCGGGCTGGAGGAGATCTCCGGCGGCACGGTCGGCATCAATGATATTGATGTCACTGACGTTGAACCCAAGATGCGCGACATCGCCATGGTGTTCCAAAGCTATGCCCTCTATCCGCAGATGACGGTGCGCGAAAACATGGGCTTTGCGCTAAAAATGGCCAAAATGTCCAAAGCGGAGATCAGCAAAAAAGTTGAATCCACCGCCGAGCTATTGGGGTTACAGGCATTGTTGGAGCGGCTACCAAAAGATCTCTCTGGTGGGCAGCGCCAGCGGGTTGCCATGGGGCGCGCCATCGTGCGAAACCCGCAAGTATTCTTATTCGACGAACCTTTATCCAACCTGGATGCCAAATTGCGTACTCAGGTGCGTGGTGAGATCCGCGAATTGCATCAACGGCTGAAAACCACCTCAGTTTATGTGACTCATGACCAAATAGAAGCCATGACCATGGGGCAGATGATCGTGGTGCTGCGTGAAGGGCGGATTGAGCAGGTTGGTTCACCGCTCGATCTCTATGATCGACCCGCGAATCTATTTGTTGCCGGATTTATTGGATCGCCGGAGATCAATCAGTTGAAAGGCACGGTGGTGCAACAGGGCGGCGAGTTCCTGCTGCGACTGGAGGATAGCTCCATGCTGACACTGCCTGTCGGGTTGCAAGTGACCGACGGACAAAGTGTGGTGTATGCCATTCGTCCGGAGCAGGTCAATGTGGTGGATGAAACGCACCACGCCAGCGCCCTGAAAGCGACCATTACCGCGATTGAGAATACCGGCTCGGATATGCAGCTATTTTGCAGCACCGGCGGGGGCCGCTTTACCTCGGTATTTAAGCAGCGTCTGGCGGTGAATGCAGGGGAGACGGTGTATTTGCAACCTAAACTCGCCGGTATCCACATTTTTGATGCCGCCACTGGCGTGCGGGTTGCCTGTCAGGCCGCATAAAGGAAGCAATGCCCATGACGCCAATGAAAACGTCTGTGACACCAATGAAACTGTACACGCTGGATGTGGAGTGCCTGATTAAGGCAAAAGCGGTATTACAGCAACCTTTTTCACCTTTGCAACCGGCATTACGCCGGTTATTAAGTGAAGCCGATGCTCTGCGTGACCAGCAGCCGGAGAGTGTCACACACAAAACCTTGCTGCCAGTCAGTGGGGATATTCACGATTACTACAGTTTTGGCACTTACTGGTGGCCAAATCCGCGCAAGCCCAACGGGTTGCCCTATGTGCGGCGAGATGGCCATACTAATCCGCAAAGCCAGAATGATGACACTGATACACAGCGCATTGTGCGGATGTGCGATCGCTGCTTAACCCTCGGATTAGCCTACTATTTCACAGGTAACAGCCGCTATGCACAGGTGGCGGCAGAACAGATCCGTTGCTGGTTTTTAGATGCCAAAACCCGGATGAATCCGCACCTTAATTATGGTCAGGCGATCCCCGGTATTGTCTCTGGTCGTGGGACGGGGCTGATTGATACCCGGCTGATGTGGATGGTCATTGATACTATCGGTTTGATCTTGCCCGCCAAACTATTGGATACCGAAGATACGGCGGTATTGCAGCAGTGGTTCCGCGATTTTAACCACTGGATGTTCCACAGTGAAGTGGGCCATTCCGAGTATGTCTGGCATAACAACCACGGCACCTGGTATGACGTGCAGCGCGCAGTCAATGCGATGTTTTACGGCGATCGCGGGCTGGTTTCCACCATTATCCAGCAAGGGATAACCCAGCGGTTGGCGGCTCAGATAGCCCAAGACGGTAAGCAGTGGATGGAACTGGAACGCACTGTGCCGTTCCACTACTCCCTATTCAATCTGGAGGCGCATCTGTTGCTGTGCCGCTATGGTGAACATGTCGAAATTGAACGTTGGGAGCGGGTGCAAGATGGCCGTAATGTGCAGCAGGGGATTGATTATCTGCTGCCGTTTATTGCTGAACCTGAACTGTGGCCTTACCGTGATTTGCGCGGCATCGACTATGACAGCGCATTGCGGCTGCTCTTACAGGCAGCGCGGGGTTACCCGAAAGATGCCAAACGCTATCAGGCGGTGCTCGCGACTTTCCCAACAGAAACCCTGACATCCCGTGATCGTCTGTTGTGGCAAAGTTGATGTACACTCAAGGCTATTTTTAAGCCGGAAGGTGTTGTGACTAATGAGTGCCGTGAACTCGCCTGATGATCTGTCGATAATTATCCGCTTCTTACGCCAGCAGCATGTGCTGACACTGTGCGCTGGCAGCGGTATGGATATGTGGTGCGCCAACTGTTTTTACGTCTTTGATGATGTGCAGATGGTGCTTTATCTTATGACCGAAAAACAGACCCGCCATGGCGAATTGATGCAAGTTAACCCGCAGGTTGTCGGGACTATCGCCACCCAGCCACGCACTGTTGCCCTCATCAAAGGCATTCAATATCGCGGTGAAATTACCGAGTTAAGTGGTAATGCCGAACAAACCGCCCGCCAACGTTATTGCCGTCGTTTCCCGGTGGCGAAGGTCGCCTCCGCCCCTATTTGGCAGTTGAATCTGCTGGAAATCAAGATGACCAATAATACCCTTGGTTTTGGTAAGAAACTCTATTGGCACGCCCTTCGTCCTTGAAGCTGCATGTTTTCCGGTGTTATGTCATAGTGTTTCTGGTATGTATTATCAATAACAATTGATTTCAGTGATTGCCTCCAGCGGTTGGGAGGCGCTAGCGCTTTTATTGGGAGGTCAGATGGCGAAGGTATTATTACTGGGGGCAAGTGGCTTGGTGGGGGGCGAATTGCTGCGCCTGCTACGTTTGGATGCCAGAGTGACATCTATCATTGCACCCAGCCGCAAGCCATTGCCTGCCATGAATAAGCTGATCAATCCGCAGGGCGAGAATATCGGCGAACTGCTGAAAACAGTGCATGAACCAGTGGATTTGGTCTTTTGTTGTCTCGGCACCACTCGCAAGCAAGCGGGTAGTCAGGCGGCGTTTCGTCAGGTGGATTATCGGCTGGTGCTGACGGCGGGTGAAACCGGTCTGCGCTTGGGCGCACGGCATCTCCTACTGGTCAGTTCAATGGGGGCCAATGCCAGCTCATGGCTGTTTTATAATCGAACCAAAGGTGAAGCCGAGCGGGATTTGCAGCTTCAGGGCTGGCCACAACTCACCTTTGCCCGACCTTCGATGCTGGCGGGTCAGCGTGCCACACCACGGTTGATGGAGAGTCTCAGCGCGCCGTTGTTTGCGCTATTGCCAGATAAGTGGCGGCTGATTAAGGGCAAAGATGTGGCGCAGGCCATGCTGGACCAGGCTTTTGCACCACCACACGCAGGGGTGACCATATTATCATCCGCCCAAATGCAAGGTTAATCATGGCAGGACAATTGTCTGATTATCATGGGCGGCGGCTACACCGCTTGGGAGTGGATTATCGAGTAACCACCGATCAAGTTGGTGGCTGATGTGGGTCAATAGCATTGCGGTTGGCCTCAATAGGTCACCGACCGCCAGTGCCATGGTCACGTCATTGTGATTGCGAGGGGGCGGGATCTGTGGCGGATGGCTGCAATCCATCACCAGTAAATCAATGTTTTTACTGGCAAGAAACAGTGCGCTGTCGGCGGGTAGCCCGATGGTGTCGGTCAGATAGGCAATGGTGCGATTGTGACTTTGCAGCAAATAGCCGAAGGTGATTTTGGAGTGATTTAGCGGCACAGGAGTCACCCGCAGTTGACCGAATCGAACCGCATGAAATGGCTGTAATGGCGGCTGAAAGGCCAATATTCCGGGGTGCTTATACAGGTCATCGCAGCCGTCTGGATCTGGCGGCCCGTAGACTGGGATCGAATTTCCGCACCCCCAACGTAATGGAAATAACCCCTGAACGTGATCCATGTGGTAATGTGTAAGCAAAAAACGCTGAATTTCCCCCGCAGCAAACTGCTGATCCAGTGTCGGCAATCCCGCATCAATTAAGGTTGTTTCCCCCTGATAGCGCAACATGGCACTGCAAGCTTTGCGGCCCAATGCGGGTTGCGCTCTGGCGTTGACACAAATCACACAGTCGCAACCAAAAACCGGCATCTGCTGGGCGCATCCCGTGCCTAACAATGTCAGCTCCATTTTTGACCTCCAATGTCGTTATCTGTGGTGGGATGAGTGGCCAGCAACTGTTGCAACTGCCCCAGCGTATGTTGCAGTTCGCCATCATTGCAAAGCCGCAAGCAGCTAACCGGCAGTTGCTGCTGATAGTGCTGCGCTCGTTGCAAGCGCTCACTAATTTGCTCACTACTTTCTCGCCCGCGCTGCTGTAATCGCTGCGCCAGAATGGCGGGTGAGACGGTCAGACACAGTGGCAGCAGTTGGCCGGGATAGCGCCGCTCGGCCTCGGATAAATAAGCTCTCGAGCCATTGACCATCACATCCAGCCCGTGCTGCAACCAGAGATCGATCTCAATACCCACCCCATAATAGTGCTGATGCGCCTGCCAATGCAGGGCGAACAATCCCTGCTCTACCCGCTGGAGAAACTCTTGCTCACTCAGCGCGACATGATTTTCCGCGCCAGCATGGGCCTCGCGGGTGATATAGCGGTGAGCAACGATAATATTTGCCGGTTTTACCGCCCGCAGCGCCGACAACAGACAATCCTTTCCTGCGCCAGATGCGCCCATCAGATAGATTAAGCGCGCCATCAGAACACCTGTATTCCCTGACGCCAGACGTTTTGCACGTAAATATGCTTACCCTGCAAACCATGATGCTCACGTGTCAGAACCAAATCAGCCCGTTTACCCTCAGCAATGACGCCACGATCCTCCAGCCCTAGTGCACGAGCGGGGTTACGGGTCACCAAATTGACTGCTTGCGGCAAGCTAAAGTCATTACTTGTATCCTGCGCGATGCGAAATGCCGCATCCAGCAAGCTGGCCGGGTAATAATCGGAGGATAAAATATCCAATACGCCCAGTGAGGCCAGCTGGTGCGCGGCGACATTACCGGAATGGGAACCGCCACGGACAATATTCGGCGCGCCCATCAAGACGTGCAAACCCTGCTGATGGGAGGCACTGGCGGCCACCTCAGTGGTCGGGAACTCGGCGATCACTGTACCCAGCGCCAGGGATTCCGCCACATGCTCGGCGGTTGCATCATCATGGCTGGCGAGCGGGATGCCCAACTGACGACACCGCGCCGCAATGGCGGTTCGGTTTGGCGTGGACCAACGTGCCGACAGTGTGACTTGCTGCTGCTCGAATTCAGCCATTTGCTGATCGCTAAGGTGATATTTTCCCTGATAATATTCACGATATTTTGCCCGAGAGGCGAACTGGCGCTGGCCCGGCGAGTGATCCATCAGCGACACCAATGACAGCTCCGGCTGCATCATCAACTCTTCAAACAGCGGCAAGGTGCTCTCATGGGGTAATTCACAGCGCAAATGAATTCGGTGTTCAGCGCGGTTTAGCCCCGCCCGCTGACTCTCCACCACCGCATTAATCATTTTTTGCAGGTTATCCAGCCGATGACCGCCGTCGCGTACATCACCGACGGCGACGGCATCCAGCACCGTGGTGATCCCGCAGGAGATCATCAGCGCGTCATGACTGCTCATCGCCGAATGGGCGGGCCAATCGACATTGGGCCGTGGGGTGAAAAATTTGTCCAAATTATCGGTATGCAGCTCGATCAACCCCGGCAGCAGCCAGCCATTTTGTCCATCTATCGCCGCTGAAAGTTGAGTCGGGCGATCACTGTAACTGCTGATCTCACCATTTTTAATTTCCAGTGATCCGCTGACCACCTGATCTTCCAGAATAAGATTGACGTTATTGAGGATCATGCTGGGATCTCCGTGCTGACATTAGAGGGGGGCGGCGTCATGATCAGTAAGCGGTCACTGACATGATTGCGCACGTTTTCATCGTGGAAAATCCCAACAATGGCGGCACCTCGCTGCTTGGCCTCATCAATCAGGCTCACCACGGCGGCGCTATTGCTGCTGTCCAGTGATGCTGTTGGCTCATCCAGCAGCAAAATGGGGTAATCCACAATAAAGCCACGGGCGATATTGACTCGTTGCTGCTCCCCTCCGGAAAAGGTCGAGGGGGCCAGGTCCCACAGCCGTGGTGGCACATTCAGGCGCGTGAGCAGATCTTGCGCCCGCTGTTGGCAGGTGTTGCGATCGACACCCAGCTCCAGCAGGGGTTGCATCACCAGATTCAAGGCGCTGATCCGGGGGATCACCCGCAAGAACTGGCTGACCCAACCTACAGTATGACGGCGCACGGCCATGATCTGCCGCGCTTGTGCGGTCACCATATCCAGCCACTCCCCCTGATGCTTAACCCAAATATGGCCGCTGTCAGGGAGATAGTTGGCATATAAAGAGCGTAGCAGAGTAGATTTGCCGCTGCCGGAGTGGCCGTGCAACACCACACATTCGCCACCCTTGACCTCAAGAGAGGTTTGATGCAGTACCGGCAGGCGAATACCGTGCTGGTGGTGCAGCACGAAGGTTTTACTGAGATTTTCGACTTTAAGTTGCAGGTGGTTCATGGTGAGTTCTCGTGGTTGTTTTGGCCGATTTACGGGTCAAAATCAAGGGCAAAAAACGTCAAAAAGCTAAAAAATCAGTTTTGCAGCACTGATGAGACGAGTAGCTGGGTATAGGGGTGGTGGGGGTCGTCCAGTACCCGGTCGGTAAGGCCGCTTTCGATAACCTTGCCCTCTTTCATCACCAGCAGGCGGTGTGCCAGTAGGCGGGCGACGCCGAGGTCATGGGTGACAATCACCACGGCGAGCTGCATCTCTACCACCAGATTGCGCAGTAAATCCAGCAGCCGCGCCTGCACTGAGACGTCCAGCCCACCAGTGGGTTCGTCCATAAACACCAGCTTCGGATGGGTCACCAAATTACGGGCAATTTGTAACCGCTGTTGCATACCGCCGGAGAAGGTGGTGGGGAGATCATCCAAACGGGATAAGGGGATCTCGACATCCTCCAGCCAGCGTCCTGCCTGTTGGCGTATCTCACCGTAATGGCGCTGGCCGATAGCCATTAAACGCTCGCCGATATTGCCGCCTGCCGAGACTTGTGGCCGCAAACCCTCTAGCGGATGCTGATGCACCACGCCCCATTCAGTGCGCAGTAAACGGCGGCGCTGACTCTCGGCCATCTGATATAAATCAACTGGTTGCTGGGCGTCAGGGCGATAAATAATCCGCCCCTGCTGCGGAGCGAGCCGCGCTGAAATGGATTTCAGCAGTGTGGTTTTACCCGAACCAGACTCACCGACTATCCCCAAAACTTCGCCAGGATAGAGCTGGAAAGAGACGTCACTGAATCCCTTGCCCGGCGCATAAAGATGGGTGAGATCCTCCACCGATAACAGTGGATGGGCGGAAACTGAGGGTGCAGAGATCATCGGGTGTTCACCTCGTGGGTCAGGCTATCTTGTGCGGCTATCTGCGCCAGTTGCTGCTGGCAGAAATCAGTATCCGAGCAAACAAACATCCGGCTGCCCTGATCATCTATCACCACCTCATCGAGATAACTGTGACGCGATCCACACAGCGCACAGGGGTGATCCCACTGCTGCACGGTGAAGGGGTGATCGTCGAAATCCAGACTCTCCACCTTGGTAAACGGCGGCAGGGCATACAGGCGCTTCTCGCGACCAGCGCCGAACAGTTGCAGGGCGGGCATCATATGCATTTTGGGATTATCAAATTTCGGGATCGGCGAAGGGTCCATAACGTAGCGATCATTCACTTTCACCGGATAGGCGTAGGTGGTGGCGATATGGCCGTAGCGGGCGATATCTTCATACAGCTTCACTTGCATCACGCCGTACTCCTCCAGCGCATGCATTTTGCGGGTTTCGCTCTCCCGTGGTTCGATAAAGCGCAGCGGCTCAGGGATCGGCACTTGGTAGATCAGGATCTGATCTTCGGTCAGCGGCGTTTCTGGAATACGGTGGCGAGTCTGGATCAGTGTGGCGTCGGTGGTTTTTTCCGTGGTTGCCACGCCGCTGACCCGCTGAAAGAAGCGGCGGATTGACACCGCATTGGTGGTGTCATCCGCCCCTTGATCAATCACTTTCAGCACATCCGAGCGGCCAATTAAGCAGGCGGTTAGCTGAATGCCGCCAGTGCCCCAGCCATAAGGCATCGGCATCTCCCGCCCGGCAAACGGCACCTGATAACCGGGGATCGCCACGGCTTTCAGCAGCGCGCGGCGTAATGTCCGCTTGGTCTGCTCATCCAGATAACCCAGATTGTAACCGGTGAGAACCTCAGTCATGGTGCGGCTCCTCTGTTTGGGTGGGTTCAGCTAAGGAGAAGTGCTCACGGCGCAGGCGCTTTAGCAGCTCCAGCTCAGCTTGAAAATCGACGTAGTGGGGCAGTTTGAGGTGCGAGACAAAACCAGCGGCCTCGACATTATCCGCGTGGGCGAGCACGAACTCCTCATCCTGCGCTGGACTGGTGACGTTTTCGTCATATTCGCGACTTTGCAGAGCGCGATCCATCAGCGCCATCGACATTGCCTTGCGCTCGCCGCGACCAAAGACCAAACCGTAACCCCGGGTAAAGTGCGGCGGTTCTGCTGCCGGATCGACAAAGCCATTTACCATTTCACATTCGGTCAGCAGGATCTCGCCGATATCGATAGCAAATCCCAGCTCTTCCGGCTGGATGGAGACAGTCAGGTCACCGGTACGTATTTCGGCGGCAAACGGGTGAGTGCGACCATAACCGCGCTGGGTGGAGTAGCCCAGAGCCAGCAGAAAACCTTCGTCGCCCCGCACCAATTGTTGCAGCCGCGCCGAACGACGGCAGGGGTAAACTGGTGGGTGACGAGTGATATCCTCCGGCGGTGTGCCGTCATCTTGCTCTGCGTGAGCCAACTGCTCTTGCACCAGTAAATCAAACACATGGGCGCAGTTATCCCGCAGTAAATCATCCGGCGCTGCTTCACGGCCATGGGGGGCCGCAGGGGCATCCCCGGAGGCCAGCAGAGTGAAATCCAGCAGCCGATGGGTGTAATCGTAGGTCGGGCCGAGCACCTGCCCGCCGGGTAGGTCTTTGTAAATGGCGGAAATGCGTCGCTCCAGCCGCATGTTCTCAGTCGCCAGTGGCAGACTTATCGCGAGGCGTGGCAAGGTGGTGCGATAGGCGCGCAGCAAGAAAATGGCTTCAACCAGATCGCCGCTGGCCTGCTTAATCGCCAGGGCGGCCAGTTCGCGATCATAAATGCCCCCTTCAGTCATCACCCGATCGACTGCCAGCCCTAGCTGTTGCTCGATCTGCTCGCAATCGATCGCCGGGATCTGGGTGTCGCCGCGCCGCTGGTGTTCCAGCAATTGATGGGCTGCCGCAATGGCTTTTTCGCCCCCTTTGACTGCAACGTACATCAGCACACCTCCACATGGGTGGTCCGTGGGATAGCCATCAGCTTCTCACCACAGGTAAACAGAAAGTCGATACCCGCGGGGAAGGCAGCGGGGCGATTAAGCAGGTAATTCAGCACTGCGGCGGGCAGTTGCGGCGCGACCGTGCGGTTGTGTTCAATGCCCGGCCCGCGCAGACGTAATGCTATGCCGTGGTGCAAGCTGCCGGTTTGAATCACCACTGTGGTGGCGTGTTCTGGCGAGAGCTCATCACCAGCTGGACAGGCGGCCAGTTGCTCCGCCGTGACCGCCTCGCCAAAGAGCGCAAAGCTGGCGATAGCACTGCTTGCCGCCAGCGGCGCACCGGTATGGAAGCGCAGATTGTGTTGCACCTCACCACTGCTCAGCGCGGCATCCAGATAGAGCGGGGTCTCCTGATCCGCCAGTGTCAGTAGCAGACTGGTGGTGGCGGGATTCAGCGGCTGCCAATCGGTGACCGGGGGCAGCGCGACTAACACTCCGGGTTCGCTCAACGCCTTGAGAAGGCGGCGAAAAGTGTGCTGAGCATCGTCAACGGGGTGGTCAAAATGGCTGAATATGCGCATCACGCCTCACCTCGCACTAAGGTGAAAAAATCCACTTTGCTGGCGGCGATAGCGCGGGCGCGAAGCTGTCGGCGCTCTTGTTGCGCCGCCGCCAGTGGGTAAATCACGGTGCTCAGCAGCAACTCATTCAGCCCGGCGGGCTTGCCGTGGGCGGTGGAGGGATCTCTGTTGAGGGTAGAGAGTTGCAGCAAGGCATCCAGCAGTGCACAAAGTTCGGCGTGGGGTTTATTGCGTCCGGCAATGTAGCTGTAGCCATAAATATCGGCACTGTCGTTTAGCTTGATGACCGCGCGGGTAATGGTCATATCGCCGAGAATAAACCGGCGACCCGTGGCCCCCATTCTGGCCTGCAATTGGTTCAAGCCAATCTCCGGTGCGCGGATCACTTGATACGTCGGTGATAGATTTAACGGCTGCCAGTGGGCGAGAAGTTCAGCCGGTTGGCTGTGTGCCAGCACTGACATCCAGCCTTGCCGAGTGGTCGAGGTGCTTTCCATTTAGTGCTCCATGGTCAGTTCAATCATGTCAGCGCGGGTCAGGCTGACGGAGTACTCCGCCACCTGTTGGCTATCGACACAGATATTTAAGGTGCGCACGCACAGCAAGGGCGCATGGGTGGCAATCTCCAGCAAGCGGCTCTCTTTGGCCTGCGCGCGACGTGCGCTGATGCGGGTCTGGCTGCGGCTTAGTGGTTGTTGCAGATGCTGGGTGATGAATTGATGCAGAGAACCGGAGTTGAACTGTTGCAGCGCAGGCCACCAATTGAGGTCTGGCAGATAGTGATCGATAACGCAAACTGGCACGCCATTGACCCGCCGCAAGGTGCGTAAGTGGATAACTTGCGCGCCCTCTTCCAGCGAGAGTGCTTTGGCAACATGCTCTACACAAGGGCGTAAGACCGCTAGTAAGCGCTCACTGGTGGGGTCACTGCCCTGATCCAGCAGGTTTTGGCTAAAGCGCGCATTGGCATGCAGCGGATAGTCATATGGGCGCATCAATACCAGAATACCGATACCCTGACGGCGTTGCAGCCAGCCGCGCTCAACCAATTGATCGACGGCACGGCGCAGAGTATGGCGATTAACCTGATAATGATCAGCCAGTTGCTGCTCAGGAGGCAGGTAATCGCCACAGCGATAGTTGCCGCGAAGCTCTTGTTCTAACTGGGCCGCAATCTGCTGATAGCGGGTAGGGAAACTGGTCGGTGGTCTAGATAAGTGCATAGCAGATATATCCTCTCTCAGCACAATCACCACTGACGGCCAGACAAAATGTAGCAGCAGAAAGAGTCAAACGGGCAGGCAGCGGGGTGATTGTCATGGCGATAACCGGTAAGTGATCTCACTGCTATGCTGGCTTTTTTTCATGACAGTAGGGTTAAGCTGAGATGGCGGAACAGTGAACTTTTGGTGCGATAAAAATGTTTTTTATCCGCAAAAAATGCGCTGTTTATATGAAAAAGATTTATCGCATTATCAATCTGATACATCTCCATTCGATAATTTATCGATTTAAACAAAAAATAAACATTGGTGCAACTTGAGAGAAACATAAGTGTCTCTTATAGTTAATTTACGCCGCTATGGCGTTCTCTCTGAGGGTTTATACTATGCGCCCTAATAATATCAGCCATCTGAGCAAGATAAGTTTGGCAATATTGCTTGCTTGCTCCCTTGCCGCCTGTAGCGGCAGTGGCGGCGGTTCTCACAATGCGGCGAAGAATAATTCAGGCCAAACCACAGGTGGTTCAGGGACGGGCGGCGGCACGGATGGCGGGACTGGTGGAGGAACTACGGCCAGTAACTCTGCAACCGGCAATGTCGTCAGTGGTGTAGGCACTGCGGTGGATGGCGTTGGTAATACCGTCAGTGATGTGGTTAGCCAAACCCCGATTGGTAGCTTGCCGGTGGTCGGCTCAGGTCTGGTCACCGTGGTCGACAGTGCAGGTAACGCGGTCAGTGAAGTCGGGACTGGATTACAGACTGGCGTCGGTCAATTAGGAAATAATCCTAATGCTTTAGGCACGACAGCGGCCAGTGTACCGAAAGCGGTGGCTGATGTGGGCACCGGTGTTTCAGGATTAGGCGGGACAGTTTCAGGTATCGGCACCAATACGCCACTGGCTGGCGTGACCGGTACTGCGGGTGGGTTGGTCGATAAGACCGGCGGGACAGTCAGCGCTATCGGCAATGGATTGGCGCAAGATCTGCAAACCGGCACAACCAGCAAGCTGACGACGGCGGCGACCGGAATAGTGACACCGGTGGTGGGTCAGGTCCAAGGTGTGACTCAATCAGTGGGCGCTACTACCGGTATTGGTGCACCAGTGAACAACTTATTGACTTCGGTGGGGGGGACAGTTTCTAGCTCAGGCACACAGCTAGGCACCAATGCACCCGCTTTAGCTGGGGTGGGCCAGGTGTTGCAAGGCACCGGACAGGCGGTTTCGAGCGCCGGTGGTTTGGTGTCATCACCGACGTCCACCAGTGGCTCCAATGGCTTATTGGCTGGGGTGAATAATACCGTGGGTGGGGTAACCGGTGGACTGACAGCGGGTGGCTCGGCGAATGCCAGCGCGAGTGGGAGTTTGCTCGGGGGGGTGGGCGGATTATTGAAACCGAAAGCTAATTGATAAATAGAAATATCAGCTCCTCCTTATTCCTAAGGGGGAGTCTCTAATTTAAAGATAATAAAAATAGGCCATTGAGATTATAATTTGTGTGCGCATAAGGAAATATTCTATGAATAATAGAGCGTGGCTATTATTGTTTTTTGGATGGCAATACAGTGCATGGGCTAATACCGTGCCGATGTTAATCGATCAGAATAACCCATCCAGAATATCTCGTGATATCACCAAACCCCAAACAGCACGCCCAGTCCCACCGACTATTTCGACTCCCACGCCTGATCCTAAATTGACTCTCGATACGCTAATTGATGTGCGACATATTCAATTTATCGGCGGCACCCGTTATGACATTAAACTGTTGAGCGAGCCATTTAATGCTTATATTGGCAAAAAAGTTCCGTTAAAGAGTCTGCTGGTGGCGACGCAATCTATTACTCAGCGGTATCAGCAAGATGGTTATGTGCTCTCATATGCTTATTTGCCTTCCGAGAATTTTGCCAATGGCACATTAAAAATCGGATTGGTTGAGGGCTATATCGCGAATACCCGTATTCAAAGTGATAACGCGATGATAGGCCGCTGGCTGACTAAGCTCTCCCAGCGCATCATGGCAGAGAAGCCACTGACACTGGATACCTTCGAGCGCTACAATATTTTGATGAGCCGCACACCGGACACCAAAGTGATCGCTACGGCAAAAAATCCAGACAATATTTACGGCGCGACATTACTGGATATTAAAGCGGATCATCCGCGCAACTGGAATGTCAGTACCGCACTGGATAGCCGCAAAGGGGTATACAGTGGGGTGCTTAATGCGACTTTTAGTGGTTTTACGCCCTATGCCGAGCAATTTGGTATCGCGACACTATTGCCGCTCAATAATAAAAATAGAGATCAATACCTGGGCGTAAACTATCAGCAATATTTAGGCAGCAATGGGTTATTGCTGCAAACTCGTGGCAGTTATTATAAGCAGGATCCGAAAGATTATACGGATTTACTGACCTTCTATCCGGAGAATATTACGTTAGCTGGCCGTACTGAGCAGACGCAATATACTGGCGGTGTGGTATTAAGCTATCCGCTGGAATTAACCCGCAAGCGCCAATGGACGGTCAGCGGTGGCCTCGATTATCTGGAGAAAAGTTATACCCTGAAACAACGCGCCCGACTAAATAGCCAAAATAACTTATTGGTTGATTTGGCAGATAATAATCAGCGGATGCGTTATCCAGCGGCTGAATTAGCGCTGACGGGTTACCGTGAATATACACAAGCCTATTGGAGCACCCGTGCGAGTGTGCGCAAAGGCATCAACGGCGGTCTGGCATCCAGCTCGGTTCCCTGGGGTGATTTGGACTTTACCCGCTGGAAACTGACCGGTGATGGCGCTTATCTGATAGATGAAAAATGGCGCTTAAGTGCAGCGGCAGAAGGTGATTGGTCTGACAATGATTTGCCGGAAGCCGAGCATGTCACCTTTGGCGGGCTGCGGTTTGGCCGTGGTTATCCAGATAGCGAGGCGACGGGGGATTATGGTTACGGTGGGCAGGTTGAAATGCGCTATATGCACACTCGGGGAAACGGCGTCTGGCTAAAATCAATCCAGCCCTATGTGGTGGTGGATACTGCCCATACCTGGTACAACTCGCCAATATTCCGTGCACAAAAACTGGCTTCTTACGCGGTGGGCGTGACTTTTGGCGACAACAAACACTATTCGCTATCACTGGAAGGGGCGAGGCCGATTGGCGATCTGCCCAGTGATAGTTCGCGCCGCGATTGGCGGTTTAATGCGACTTTAACCTATAACTTTGCCAATTAGGTTAAAGTTTTATAGGTAGGTCAGGCTATCTAACGTAGGTGGTGAATGACCTGATTGCCGCTGCCGCGCCAGATAAGTGAGGGGTCTTTCAGATCTTGCACGAATTTACCGTCGACTAGCACGTTAATTAAATCAACCAATTGCTGTTGCTCATTCGTCAGTTCGGCGAGTGTATAACCGGTCCAGACCCAGATATCTTTGCCGTCGCACTCGTCACGTACCCGTTTTACCAGTTGCAGGATAGCGGACAAATTTTGCGGATGTAGTGGATCGCCGCCGGAGAGGGATAGCCCCTGACGCGGAATGCGGGCGTCATTCAGATCAGCAATGATCCTATTCTCCATTTCTGAGGTAAACGGCTTACCGGAATTAAGCCGCCAGGTACTTTTGTTATAACAGCCGACACATTCGTGCACGCAGCCGGAGACGAACAGCGTGCAGCGAGTGCCGGGGCCGTTGATGACGTCGACCGGGTAGTATTGATGAAAATTGATCGTATTAGCTCCATTCATGGGCGGTGCCAGACCGCCCCTTATCTCAATCAGCCCAACTGCCCATTAGCCAGATGTTTCACCCGGCGTTTCACCTCTTCTTGCTTACCGGCGTTGAATGGCCGCGCATCGGGGCTACCCAGATAGCCGCACACCCTGCGGGTGACCGACACTTTCGATGGCTCGTGATTGCCGCATTTCGGGCAGGTAAAGCCTTTGCTGGTGCAGGAGAACTCGCCGGTAAAGCCGCATTCGTAGCACTCATCAATCGGCGTGTTAGTACCGTAATAGGGGACTCGGCTGTAGCTGTAGTCCCACACATCTTCCAGTGCGCGCAGGTTATGCTGCAAGTTAGGGTATTCGCCGTAACAGATGAAACCGCCGTTAGCCAATGGCGGGTAAGGCGCTTCGAAGTCGAGTTTGTCGTAGGGATTCACTCTCTTCTCGACATCCAGATGGAAGCTATTGGTGTAGTAACCTTTGTCTGTCACGCCGTCGACCACGCCAAACTCAGCGGTATCAAGGCGACAGAAGCGGTCGCACAGATTTTCACTTGGCGTGCTGTATAGGCTGAAGGCGTAACCGGTTTCCTCTTTCCAGTTATCTGTGGCTTGTCTCATGCGCTCGACGATCGCCACGGCTTTTTCACGTAACTTCTCATCATCAAAGAGATGAATCTGATGACCAAACAGCGCATTAACGGTTTCATGGATCCCGATAAAGCCCAGTGAGATGGATGCGCGGCCATTTTTAAAGATTTCAGAGATATTGTCATCCGCCTGTAAGCGCACACCGCAAGCCCCCTCCATATACAAAATAGGCGCGACTCGTGCTTTGATCCCTTCCAGGCGGGCGATGCGGGTCATTAGCGCTTTCTTGGCTAACAGCAGGCGCTCATCCAGCAAATGCCAGAATTTCTCTTCATCGCCCCTGGCTTCCAGCGCGATACGCGGTAGGTTAAGGCTGATGACCCCCAGATTGTTACGACCATCGTGGATCTGTTTGCCCTCTTCTTCATAAACCCCGAGGAAGCTGCGGCAGCCCATTGGCGTTTTAAAGGAGCCGGTAACTTTCACCACCTGGTCATAATTCAGAATATCGGGATACATCCGTTTGGTGGCGCACTCCAGCGCTAACTGTTTGATATCGTAGTTAGGATCGCCAAATTTGTGATTCAGGCCGTCGCGGATAGCGAATACCAGTTTCGGGAAGACGGCAGTTTTACGGTTTTTGCCCAGACCGGCAATGCGGTTACGCAAAATAGCCTGCTGGATCATGCGCGACTGCCAACTGGTGCCCAGCCCAAAACCGAAGGTGACAAATGGCGTCTGACCATTGGCGGTGTGCAGGGTGTTCACTTCATATTCCAGCGACTGGAAGGCGTCGTAACACTCTTTTTCGGTGCGCGACATGGCATAACCGGCGGCATCAGGGATCTGCCACTCTTGCGCCACAGATTTATGCTTATTAAAGCTTTCGGTGACGAACGGGGCCAGAATTTCATCGATACGGTTGATAGTTGTGCCGCCATAGATATGGCTGGCAACCTGCGCGATAATTTGTGCCGTGACGGCGGTGGCGGTCGAGATGGATTTCGGCGGTTCAATCTCCGCGTTACCCATTTTAAAGCCCTGCGTCAGCATACCATCGAGATCAATCAACATGCAGTTGAACATCGGGAAGAATGGCGCGTAATCCAGATCGTGATAGTGGATCTCACCGCGCTCATGGGCCAGTACCACATCGCGCGGCAAGATATGCTGTTTGGCGTAGTGCTTGGCAACAATACCGGCCAGCAAATCGCGCTGCGTCGGGATCACTTTGCTGTCTTTATTGGCATTTTCGTTCAGCAGCGCTTTGTTGCTTTGCTCTACCAAACCCCGGATTTCCTGATTCAGGCGACCACGCAGTTCCCGCGAGATATCTCTGTCATGGCGATACTCGATATAAGCTCGGGCTAACTGCTTGTATTGACCGGCCATCAGTTGGTTTTCGACCGCATTTTGGATATCGCGGATATCAACCTTCGGCTGGTTTTCCATCGTCTGAGCGACCACACGAGCTACAGTTGCACAATAATCTGCATCTACCACGCCAACAGCTAAAGCTGCGCGCTCGACGGCTTCCTTGATACGCACCTCATCAAAAGATACCTGACAACCGTCCCGTTTAATCACTACTGTTTTCACAATGTCGCTCCTGTATCCTGCCGCGTAGGGTTATCCACAAGGCAACCCGCAGCACATAAGGGCTGCGAGGGGGTGTGGATGTTTTTGTGGATAACTACTACATATAGGTATCTTTGTTCCTATAAGCACTATATATAGGTGGCGGTAAACTAAATTGACGTAGAGCAAGGAAATTGGCATTAGGGTTATTTGCTGTTCAGTGGGGGGATGCTGCTGTTTTTTATCGGGCCGATGTTTAGCTGAAGAACCTAATCTGCCCCATCCCAAATTACCCCATAAAATGCTCGGCCAGCTCTAGATCGCGGCGTGAGAAGGTCCTCACTATCCGGCCACTCTCCATCATGGCCGCGCGCTCGGACATATGTGCCACCACGTCGCTGTCGTGGCTCACCAGCAAATAGGTCATGCCGTGTTCGCGTTTTAACTGATTGAGCAGGTTAAGTATCTCGGCCTGAACCGACATATCTAACGCCGAGGTGGGTTCATCTAGCAGCAGCAGTTTTGGCCGCAGCAGCAGGGCGCGAGCGATGGCAATACGCTGGCGCTGGCCGCCGGAGAATTGATGGGGATAACGTAGCGCCGCAGAAGCGGGCAGACCCACTTGCGCTAAGGCTTGATCAATTCGTTGCTGAATATTCTTCTCGCCGTGAATTTTTAACGGCTCACCCAGCGTGCGCTGAATATTATGTTGCGGATGAAGTGAAGCATAAGGGTCTTGAAACACCATCTGCACATCTTTACGCAGTTGGCCGGTGAAGCGCTGCCCCGGTCGCAACGGCTTGCCCAGCAAGGTTATCTCGCCTTGCCACTCCCGTTGTAAACCGGCCAGGGTGCGTAACACGGTGGATTTACCACAGCCGGATGCGCCGATCAGGCTAAAAGTTTCACCCTCTTCAACCGCAAAGCTGACCGACTCAACTGCCGTTTTAACCTGATTCTTCTGGGCGAAACTGACCCGTAAGTTATTGACTTCAATCAGTGCCACGGGAGCCTCCAGAGAAATCGGCGCTGCGATCCAATACCGGCAGGTCAGTGCCATAGGTGCTGGCATTCGGGCGGCAAGCCCATAAGGTGTGGGTATAAGGGTGGGTCGAGTGCGGCAACTCGGCTGCCAGCCCCTGATCCACCAGTTTCCCCTGATACATCACCAACACGCGGTGGCAATGCTCTGATACCAACGGCAGATCATGACTGATCAGCAGCAAACTCATATTGCGCTGCTCAGTCTGCTCGACGATCAACTCAAGGATCTGGTTACGCAGTTTGGCATCCAAAGCTGATGTCGGTTCGTCAGCAATTAATACTCGCGGGTTATTCACCAAAGCGATGGCTAACATCGCCCGTTGCCCCATGCCGCCGGAAAGTTGGCCGGGGTATTGGTGGTAGGCGCTCTCATTTAAACCAACTGACGCCAGCGCATTTAACACTCGCTCATGGGTGTCAGCACCGGACAGGGTATTGTGCAGCAGCAGGGACTCTACAATTTGTTTGCCCACAGTGCGCACTGGATTCAGCGCATAGCGGGGATCTTGCAGCACCATGGCGACCTCTTTGCCACGTAACGCGCCCCATTGCCTGGGCTTCAACTGCAATAAATCGTGCTCGATAACCTGACCAGACTCCCCTTGGTCATCGGTATTATCCGCGTAATAGCTCAGCTTTTTGGCGCTGACTTTTCCCGGTGAGCGGACTAATCCCATCAGCGCTCTGGCGGTAATGGATTTGCCGGAACCAGATTCGCCCACTAACGCGACGCGCTCGTGACCAAGCTGGAAGGAGATGTTATCCACCACCCGCTGTTGCTGAAAATCGACACACAAATTCTCTACGGCGAAAATTTTATCAGTCATGGTGAGGGTCCAAAATATCGCGCAGGCCATCGCCTAACAGATTAAACGCCATGCTGCTGAGCAAGATAGCGCAGCCCGGAATGGCGGCAATCCACCATTGATCGAAGATAACTTGCATACCGTCAGCGACCATCGATCCCCATTCCGACATGGGCGGACGCGCCCCCAAACCGAGGAAACCTAACCCTGCGGCTGCCAGGATAATCCCGGCCAGATCCAGCGCCAGTCGCACCACCGCTGAGGGGAGGCACATGGGTAAAATATGGCCCCAAAGTAGTCGCAACCCCTTGATGCCCATCATTTCCGCCGCCGCCAGATAGTCGCTTTGGCGTAACAATTGGATCTCGGCGCGCGCCTGACGGGCATAAGCAGGCCAGGTGGTCAGCGCCAACGCCAATGCGCCGTTAATCAATCCAGGGCCGAGCATTGCGACAAAAGCAAAGGCCAAAATCAGCCGTGGCATCGACATCACTACATCAGTGACGCGCATCAGAACACGTTCGAGCCAGCCGCCGTAATAGCCGGAAAGCACCCCAACCAGCAATCCTAGCGGCAGCGTGATCACCGTGACCAACAGCACCAAGCCCAGAGTGGGGCGAGTGCCATAAATCAGGCGCGACAGCATATCGCGGCCATAGCTGTCAGTTCCCAGCCAATGCCCTGCGGCACCGGGCGGTAGCAGCCGATCGGCGGCGTTTTGCCAGTTAGGATCTTGTGGGGCGAGCCACGGGGCGAAAATCGCAATTATCACCAGCAAGGAGAGAATCAACAGCCCAATGCTGGTGGCGGGGGAACGCTTTAGCGCGTAGCAGACGGTGGTTATAGACATATAAGTGTTATCGACATATCAGCGCGTTCTCGGATCCAGCAAGCGGACCAGCAGATCCGTTACATTGTTAATCAAAATAAAGCACATACCGAGTAGCAGTGTTCCGCCCATTATAGCGGTGGTATCGCCGGCAAACAGAGCGCTGGTGAGGTAGCGACCAATCCCCGGCCAGGCAAAGACGGTTTCGGTTAACACCGCCCCCTCCAGCATACTGGTATACGCCAGCGCAATCACCGTGAGCAGGGTGCCACGGATATTCGGCAGCACGTGCATCAGCAAAATGCGCATTTCACCGGCACCTTTGGCCCTCGCCAGCGTAATGTACTCTTTATTCAGTTCGCTTAGGCAGGCCGAACGGGTCAGACGGGTGATACTGGCTAGCGCATAGTAAGAGAGCAGGGCAACCGGCAGAATCAAGTGGGCGATGGCATTGCCAAAAGCTCCGGCATCACCAGAGCGCCAGGTGTCGATCAGGGCAAAACCAGTTTTCGCTTCCACGGTATATTGATAAATGTCATCGAGGCGACCGGGGCCGGGGCTCCATTGCAGGCGGGCATAAAACAGCAATAGCATCAGCAAGCCAAGCCAGAAGATAGGCACCGAGTTACCCAGCAAGGTGATAAAGCGAATTGCGGCATCCAGCTTGCTGCCCGCCCAACGAGCGCACAATAAACCGAGAATAACTCCGAGTGTGGCACCAATGATCAGCGATAAGGTCGCCAGTTCCAGTGTCGCCGGGAAGACGGTGAGCAAATCTTGCAATACCGGCTGACCACTGGCACTGGCAAGCCCCAAATCACCATGGGCCAGCCGCACCAGATAGTGCCAGAACTGCACCGCTAATGGTTGATCCAGCCCGAGCTGGTGCTTGACCTGCTGATAAGTGGCCTCACTGGCGTGATCGCCGACAATTTGTAACACCCGATCCACTGGCGACATGGCCGACAGGAAAAAGGTGATCACCAGTAGACCGAATAGGGTTAGGGCCAGGGTCAATAATCCCTGTAAAAACCCCCAAAGACGACGCCGGGATTGGGTTCCCGGCGTTTGATTTAGTGCGACAGACATCGACTATCAACCTACTTATATTTCATAAAAACTTTATTGATAAGTCAGCGAGGCTCTACCCAAAGTAAGGTAATACCCTATTTACTGACACGGTCATAATAGACCATATCTGCATTCAGGCCCTGTTGATAGCCCTTAACATTGTCTCGCAGCACAACTTGCGCTTTGGCTTGATCAATAAAGATGTAAGGCGAGTTCTGTTGCAGCTCTTGTTGCAACTGGGTATAGAGCGCCGTGCGCTTCGCCGGATCGGCTTCTGCCACAGCGGCCAGTGTCTGCTTATTCAGCTCAGGAATAACCCAGCCGTTTAAACCGGCAACAGTGCTGCTCTTACCATCATTATAGGCAAAGGCGCTGGCATTGGAGTGCGCATCGAAGTAATCCGGGATCCACAAGCGGATAGCGGACTGATGCTGCTTGGCGCGCACTCGGCCATAGACTTGGCTGCCTGCGGCTGGCAGTAACACCAACTTCACGTCACCTTGGGCGAAGCTTGCCTGTAACGATTGGGCGATGGTGATAAACGGTGGTTTGTTCTCAACATCTAGCGTTAGGGTCGCATCCTTGATGCCCGCTTTGGTCAGAATTTCTTTGGCTTTAGCCGGATCAAAGGTAAATGGATTGCTTTCTAGCGCACCCGGTAAACCGACAGGCAGGAAGCTTTGATGCACGAAATATTGGCCTTTCAGCAGGTCTTTGGTGATGCCCTGATAATCAACCAGATAGCGTGCGGCCTGCCAGAATTCTGGTTTTTTCAGCAGCGGGTTGGCTGGGTTAGCGGTGTTAAAGACCAAATAGTTTTGCTCCGCCGAGGGGATCTCAACCACTTTGACGCCCGCCTGAGTTTTCAACGCGGCCGTCTGGTCTGGCCCTAATTCGCGGGCGATATCGGCATCACCTTGCTGGATCAGCAGGCGGCGAGCACTTGGGTCTGGCACGTTTTTGATAATAATATTTTTAATCAGCGGCTTGTTACCTGGCGATGTTGGGTTGGCATCCAACACGATAGCCTGATGCGGCTGATAAACACGCATTTTGAACGGGCCACTGCCGGCTGAATGCATTTTCAACCAGGCATTGCCGTAGTCGTTCTCTTTCACATTGGCGGTGACCGCTTTTTTATCAACAATCGAGGCGATCGGCGTTGATAAGATATTCAGGGCAACCGCCGGGCTGACATCTGCGCTCCAGCTCAGTTGCACGGTATTTTTGTCGATCTTTTTCAGATGTTGATCGATGTTGCTCGCGTCCCAGCCCAGAACGTTAAGAATAAAGGCCGGTGAACGGTTCATCTTGATTGCGCGGGTGAAGGAGTAAATCACGTCATCGGCTTGCACTGGGTTACCGGATGCAAAGAGGGTGTCTGGGCGCAATTTCACAGTTAGCGTTTTGGCGGCGGCATCGCCTTGCCAGCTCTCAGCCAAGACTGGCACAATTTTCGCCGGATTATCACGATCGGCTTGTATCAGGCGCTGATAGAGGCTCGGCACAGTCTGAATGCTAGAGAGTTCATTACTTTCTGCTGGATCCAAACTGACGATATCATCCAGGGATTGTACAACCACCAGCGTATCTGCTGGCGTTGCTGCCAGTACGCTGCCAGATAGTGCTGTCAAAACCATTAATGACAGAATTTTAGCTTTCATTGAGACTCCCTGACATGGATTCAACCACCAATGCTTTTTGCATTGATAGCAAGTAGCGCCGGTTAACATCGCGAGGAAATTATTGTTTTTTCGACTATTTCATCGCAGTTTCTCACGATAGTGGCTTTGCTGTCTGTGGTCAAAGTCTCAACAGTTATTTGTTATAACAATAAGTGATAAGGAAGCATTACAAAAAGGTAATGATTATGAGGAGATTTTGAGCTGACAATAAAAACCCTTATTTATCGCAAAATCTTCCCACGCCATGAATGGCGAATTGGTTATAATGGAACGTTATTTCATTTTATCTTCACGAAAGGGAAAGCCATGATTACCGGAAATATTCATCATTTGGAATTGTTGCCTTATCTGCCTACGCAATTGAAAGAGGCCATCGAATATGTGAAAAGCCATATCACCGCAGAAACCTCTTTGGGTAAGCATGATATTGATGGCAATAATCTGTTCGTGCTGATTTCCAATGACAGCACTGACTATCTGGAAAATCGCCGGGCGGAATATCATGCCAGGTATCTGGATATTCAGATTGTTTTGGCAGGCGTTGAGGGGATGACCTTCAGTAATCAACCGGCCGGTAAGCCCGACACCGACTGGTTGGCAGACAAAGATATCGCTTTTTTACCGGCGGGTGTCGATGAAAAGCAGTTTATTATGCAAGCCGGTGATTTTGTGGTGTTCTATCCCGGAGAAGTGCATAAGCCATTGTGTGCGGTAGGTGAGCCAGCGAATGTGCGCAAAGCCGTCATGAAGATATCTGTAAAATAAGCTATTTCACTTGCCAGCTTGAGCTTCGGGCAGTGCTCGCCGCCGTCACATACTCCGTGTATGCTCCGTTGGCTGCGCGCTGTCCGCACTCAATCTGCCTGCGCCAATAACTCTTATTGATTAGGTGTGAAAATAATCAAAAGCCGACACTTCAGATTGCCGACCCTGTTATGTTTAGTGTTGACCCAATGTGGCGACCATCACCGCTTTGATGGTGTGCAGGCGGTTTTCGGCCTGATCAAACACGATGCTGTGCGCGGATTCAAACACTTCATCGGTGACTTCCATTCCGCCCGACAAGTTGTACTGCTCTGCCATCTGCTTACCCAGAGTGGTTTGATCATCATGGAATGCGGGTAGGCAGTGCAGGAACTTGACCTGCGGGTTACCGGTCAGCTTCACCACACTCATATTGACCTGATAGGGTTTCAGTAGTGCAACACGCTCGTGCCAGACCTCTTTGGGTTCACCCATTGAGACCCAAACATCGGTATACAGGAAATCAGCGCCCTTCACGCCTTCGGCAATATCTTCTGTCAGTGTAATTTTACCGCCAGTTTTTTGCGCCTGCGCCTGACAGTCAGCCACCAGTTGGGCCTCCGGCCAGTATGCTTTTGGCGCGACCAGACGTAAATCCATCCCCACCAGTGCCGCGGCTTCTAACATGGTGTTACCCATGTTGTTGCGTGCATCACCGAGATAGGCAAATTTCATTTCACTCAATGGCTTACCCGGCAGGTGCTCTTGCATGGTCAATAAATCCGCCAATAATTGAGTCGGGTGGAATTCATTGGTCAGGCCATTCCACACCGGAACTCCCGCATATTCGGCCAATGTATCAACCACTTGTTGGCCGTGGCCACGATACTGGATTCCGTCATACATGCGGCCTAATACACGGGCGGTATCCTTAATTGATTCTTTATGCCCAATTTGGCTTCCCCCTGGGCCGAGGTAAGTCACGCGCGCACCTTGATCATATGCGGCAACTTCGAAAGAGCATCGAGTACGGGTCGACTCTTTTTCGAAGATGAGCGCGATATTCTTACCTGCCAGTTTTTGCTGCTCACTGCCGGATTTCTTGGCTTGCTTTAACTCAGCCGCCAAATCCAGCAGGGCCGTAATCTCGGAGGGGGTAAAATCCAGTAACCTTAGAAAGTGACGTTTGTAGAACTGACTCATAGTGCTCATAGCTTGCATCCTGAATAGTCTAATTGAATTTAAATTCAATTTATACGTATAAATATTCAATTACAACCCCCATCAATAAATCTTTCTCGTTTATAGTGGAGGCAACTGCGTGGGTGTGGGAAAATAGCGCCATATTAAGCCCATTGACTGAGGATAAAGGCATGGCAAACCGCGAAATGCTGGACGAACAACGTGACGAGACCCGCCTGATCATCGAAGAACTGCTAGACGATGGTAGTGATCCCGATGCGCTGTACACAATTGAACACCACCTCTCTTCTGAAAAGTTCGAAGTGCTGGAAAAAGCCGCTGTTGAAGCATTCAAGCTGGGTTATGAAGTGACAGATGCTGAAGAGCTGGAAGTGGAAGATGGCTCTATGGTGATGTGCTGTGACATCATCAGCGAAGTTGCTCTGAATGCTGAAATTATTGATGCGCAGGTTGAACAGTTAATCGCATTGGCTGAAAAGTGCGGCGTAAATTACGACGGCTGGGGCACCTACTACGAAGATCCTGATGCAGAAGATGATGAAGAGGGTGAGTTCGATGATGAAGAGTTGGTGGATGAGGATGACGACGGTAAGCGTCACTAATTTCCCTTCGTCCCTGGAAGCCGCAGGGGTGTTAGCTGCGCGCGCTTACCCGAATCACTTACTGGAGTAAGCTCATCGGGATGCGTTTGCTGGCTGCCTACCTGCGACTCCAATGACTTTGGGAAATCTCTTTTTTCCTGGAAGCCGCAGGGGTGTTAGCTGCGCGCGCTTACCCGAATCACTTACTGGAGC
>NZ_CAWQAF010000003.1:92826-118431 GCF_963892745.1 Yersinia sp. Marseille-Q3913
ATGCGTTTGCTGGCTGCCTACCTGCGACTCCAATGACTTTGGGAAATCTCTTTTTCCTGGAAGCCGCAGGGGTGTTAGCTGATAGTATCAGGGCGCTTGATGCGCCCTGAATAATCACAATATTTTCAGCATCGTCACTTCGCAATCCACATGACCGGTGTTGCCCATCGGCCCATCAATATGCTCAAAACCTAATTTTTCGTATAAACCTACTGCGCTGGTCAGGCTGGCGGTGGTTTCCAGATAGCAGCGACCAAAGCCCTGCTGGCGGGCAAACTCTAGCGCCTGCAATGCCAATTGCTTTGCTAAACCTTTGCCGCGCAATAGTGGCAGAAAGTACATTTTCTGCAATTCACACAGATCGGTTTCACCACCCGACAAGGGGGCAATACCACCACCTCCGGCAATATTGCCGTCCACTTCAATCACCCAGTAAGCGCTGCGCGGCTGGCTATACAGCTCATATAAGTGATCCAGATTTGGATCAGACACGGTATAGCCTTTATCTGCGCTCAGGCCAAACTCAGCCGAGACGTCGCGGATAACATTGGCGATAGAGAGATTGTCTGCTGCGGTGATGGGGCGCACCAGCAGATGGATAGATGTAGCTGTGGTCATGCTCTATAAATCCAAAGGTAATATCTTAGTTATAATCTGTAATACCATTTAACACTGAATTAATGCAATGGTAAAAAAACTGGGAGCCAGATTATCATGGCCCCCAGTGAGTACTTACTTCATGTCAGATGAATTTACAGTGCGGCGATAGTCGCTTGCTGCTCAATTAACTTCTGTTTGGCTTCAGCACAGGCGGCCATTCTCTCGCGCTCTTTGGCAACCACGGCTTCTGGGGCGCGCGCCACAAAACCTTCGTTACTCAATTTGCCTTCGATACGCTCAATTTCTGCTTCCAGCTTCGCGACTTCCTTCGCCAGACGATCCAACTCGGTAGCTTTATCGATCAAGCCCGCCATTGGGATCAGCACTTCTGCACCTTCAACCAGTTTGGTCACTGAGACTGGGCCTTTATCACCGTCAGCTAACAGAGTGAGAGAGGATAAGCGAGCCAGCGACTGGATAAAGCTCTGGTTTTCCAGTACACGGCGCTGAGCTTCAGTGCTAGCGCCACGCAGCATTACGTCCAGTGCTTTACCCGGAGCGATGTTCATTTCTGCGCGGATATTACGCACAGCAATGATGGTCTGCTTGATCCATTCCAAATCACTCAGCGCTTTTTCATCAACCTGGCTGGCGTCATATTCAGGGAAAGGCTGCAACATAATGGTGTCTGCGGTAATGCCTTTCAGGGTCTTAACCCGCTGCCAGATGGTTTCAGTGATGTAAGGAATGATAGGATGCGCCAGACGCAACAGCGCTTCCAATACCTCAATCAGTGTATGGCGAGTCCCACGCAGTTCAGCTTCAGAACCGCTGTTCATCACCGGTTTGGTCAACTCCAGATACCAGTCACAGAACTGGTTCCAGGTGAATTCGTACAGAATACCGGCCGCTAGATCGAAGCGGTAGGTGTCCATCGCTTCGCGATAGGCTTTGATGGTCTGATTGAATTCAGCCAGAATCCAGCGGTCAGCCAGTGACAGCACCATTTCGCCGCCATTCTGCCCGCAATCTTGCCCTTCGGTGTTCATCAGCACGAAACGGCTGGCGTTCCACAGCTTGTTACAGAAGTTGCGATATCCTTCCAGGCGCTTCATGTCCCAGTTGATATCACGGCCAGTGGAGGCCAGTGCTGCCAGCGTGAAGCGCAGGGCATCAGTGCCGTGTGGCTCAATGCCATTTGGGAACTGTTTCTCGGTGCGCTTGCGGATTTTCTCTGCCAGCTGCGGCTGCATCATATTGCCGGTACGTTTCTCCAGCAACTCTTCCAGCGAGATGCCGTCAACCATATCTAGTGGGTCGATGACGTTACCTTTCGATTTGGACATTTTCTGCCCTTCGTCATCGCGGATCAGGCCCGTCATGTACACGGTTTTAAACGGCACTTGCGGCTTACCATTTTCATCTTTCATAAAGTGCATGGTCATCATGATCATGCGGGCAATCCAGAAGAAAATAATGTCAAAGCCACTGACCACCACACTGGTTGGGTGGAAGGTTTTCAGTGCTTCGGTTTGCTCAGGCCAGCCTAGAGTGGAGAAGGTCCACAGACCAGATGAGAACCAGGTATCCAGCACGTCTTCGTCCTGACGTAAGGCGATTTCAGGGCCGAGGTTGTTTTCGCGGCGCACTTCAGCTTCATCGCGACCGACGTATACTTTACCCTGCTCGTCATACCAAGCCGGGATACGGTGACCCCACCACAACTGACGGGAGATACACCAGTCCTGAATGTCGCGCATCCATGAGTAATACATGTTTTCGTACTGCTTAGGCACGAACTGAATCTCGCCATTTTCCACCGCTTCAATGGCGACTTTCGCCAGCGGGGCGGTGCGGACATACCACTGGTCGGTCAGCATTGGCTCAATGACCACGCCACCACGGTCACCATAAGGCACCGTCAGGTCGTGCGGCTTAACCTCTTCCAGCAGGCCGAGCTTATCGAATTCAGCGACCACCGCTTTACGGGCCGCAAAGCGCTCAAGACCTTGGAACTGCTCTGGAATTGCGCCGCTGCATGTATCGGTCGCTTCGCCATTGGTATCAAACACTTCTGCCTCTGTGCGGATATCACCGTCGAAGGTCAGAATGTTGATCATCGGCAGGGCGTGGCGCTTGCCCACTTCATAGTCATTAAAGTCGTGAGCTGGCGTGATTTTCACGCAGCCGGTGCCTTTTTCCATATCCGCGTGTTCGTCACCGAGGATCGGAATGCGGCGGCCAACCAGTGGCAGGATCACTTCTTTCCCGATCAGATCTTTATAGCGTGGATCTTCTGGATTGACGGCAACACCAGTATCGCCCAGCACAGTTTCCGGACGGGTGGTTGCCACGACCAGATAATCTTTGCCTTCAGCGGTTTTGGCACCATCGGCCAGCGGATAACGCAGATGCCACATCGAGCCTTTGGATTCGCGGTTTTCCACTTCCAGATCAGAGATGGCAGTGCGCAGTTTCGGGTCCCAGTTCACCAGGCGTTTGCCACGGTAAATCAGATCCTCTTTGTGCAGACGGACAAACACTTCTTTCACCGCGTTGGAGAGGCCATCGTCCATGGTGAAACGTTCACGTTCCCAATCCACGGAGTTACCCAAACGGCGCATCTGGCGGGTGATGGTGCCGCCTGATTCCCCTTTCCACTGCCAGATTTTATCAATAAAGGCTTCACGGCCGTAATCGTGGCGGGTTTTGCCCTCTTCGGCGGCAATCTTGCGCTCAACTACCATTTGGGTAGCGATACCGGCGTGGTCAGTACCCGCTTGCCACAGGGTGTTTTTCCCCTGCATACGCTGGTAGCGAATCAAGGTGTCCATGATGGTCTGCTGGAAAGCATGGCCCATGTGCAGGCTGCCGGTTACATTCGGCGGCGGGATCATGATGCAGTAGCTCTCTTTGCTGGTATCGCCGTTCGGCTTGAAATAGCCCTGTTTTTCCCAGTGTTCATACAGCGGCTGCTCAATTTCTTGCGGGCTGTAGGTTTTATCGAGGGACGGCTCAGTTTTGTCGATGCTAGAAGGTGTGTTTTCCATTTTCTTTTTTATTTCAATTAGTTGGCGGCGTTGCCGTGGTCAAGTGGAAGCCGACGCTGCGATAAGACTTATATCGGTCGCGCGCCAACTGTTTCAAATTTTCTTCGTAAGGGACGAAGTCTACCACTTCATGGAAAGCGGTGGCAAAACCTGCGAACTCAGGTAGCAGGCTAATAAGCAGGTCACGAGGGGAATTCCCACGCCGCTCAGGCCAGGCCAATTCAACCGGTGCGCCATATTTTGGCCCTTCGCCGGCCAGATTGTGCGGCACAAACTGGTCAGGAGCGCGCTGCCACAGGGCTTCATCTAGCCGCTGGGCCTGCTCTTCACTCTCACAGGCGATCAGCACCCGTTTGCCCGCCCGCCAACGAACAGCGGCAACCTCGCAGGCCAACGCCTCATGAGCGCGCAGCTCACCGGCGGGCGTGTCGTGTTCGAGCAGGTAGAAGGTGGCGTTTTTCATGACTTTATTTGATGTAACCTGTTTTGGTGACTTTAGCGAAATCAGCATGACGTAAAAGGGCACGTGATTGTATCAACAATTTGTCTCAACAACGTGCCCTTTAGATAACTCAAAAATATATCAAACGATTAATCGTCGCCGTTTAACCCTGCGCGGTTAAGCAGGAACTGTGACAGCAACGCGACCGGACGGCCTGTTGCGCCTTTGTTCTTGCCTGAACGCCATGAAGTACCCGCGATATCCAGGTGCGCCCAGCTATATTTACGGGTAAAGCGTGACAGGAAGCAGCCCGCCGTAATCGCGCCACCGGCACGGCCACCAATATTTGCCATATCAGCAAAGTTGGAGTCCAGTTGCTCGGCGTATTCATCACCTAACGGCAAGCGCCACGCACGATCACCGGCTTGTTCTGATGCGCCAATCAACTCGTGAGCCAATGGGTTATGGTTCGACATCAAACCGGTGATGTGGTGGCCTAACGCCACGACGCACGCGCCGGTCAGAGTCGCGATATCAATCACCAGCTCTGGCTCGAAACGTTCAACGTAGGTCAGTGCATCGCACAGCACCAGACGGCCTTCCGCATCGGTATTCAGCACTTCAACAGTTTGGCCGGACATGGTGGTCAGAATATCACCTGGACGATAAGCGCGACCCCCCGGCATGTTTTCACAGCCCGCCAGCACGCCAATCACGTTCAATGGCAGTTGCAGTTCAGCCACGACGCGCATCACGCCATAAACCGTTGCCGCACCGCACATATCATATTTCATCTCATCCATGCCTTCGGCAGGCTTGATGGAGATACCACCGGAATCGAAGGTCAGCCCTTTGCCCACTAGCACAATTGGCTTAGCGTCAGGGTTTGGATTGCCTTTATATTCTATCACTGACATCAATGATTCGTTCTGCGAACCATGGCCAACCGCTAGGTAAGAGTGCATACCCAGCTCTTTCATCTGCTGTTCGCCAATCACGCGAGTGACGATATTGGTGCTGAACGCATCGGCCAGTTGACGCGCCTGCGACGCCAGATAGGCGGCATTACAGATGTTTGGCGGCATATTGCCCAAGTCCTTGGCGGCTTTGATACCGGATGCCACCGCCAGACCGTGCTGGATTGCGCGCTCACCGCTGGTTAGTTCGCGGCGAGTTGGCACGTTGAACACCATTTTACGCAGCGGACGGCGAGGTTCAGTTTTATTACTTTTAAGCTGATCGAAGGTGTAAAGCGTCTCTTTGGCGGTTTCTACCGCCTGACGCACCTTCCAGTAAGTATTGCGGCCTTTTACATGCAGCTCAGTCAAGAAGCAGACCGCTTCCATTGAGCCGGTGTCATTAAGGGTATTGATGGTCTTCTGGATCACTTGCTTGTACTGGCGTTCATCAAGCTCGCGCTCTTTGCCACAGCCAATTAACAAGATGCGCTCGGAGAGAATATTCGGCACATGGTGCAGTAACAGCGTCTGCCCGACTTTGCCTTCAAGTTCACCACGGCGCAATAAAGCGCTGATGTAGCCATCACTAATTTTGTCGAGTTGTTCGGCAATGGGAGATAGACGACGAGGTTCGAAAACGCCGACTACAATACAGGCACTGCGCTGTTTTTCCGGGCTGCCGCTCTTTACACTGAACTCCATGCACTCTCCTGAATCTTAAAGACAAAGGCGGATGCTATCGCTAGAATATAGCGCTCCGCAACGATCTCTGCTCCGTTGTGTTAACGACGTGTGTTAACCTTAACGGTATAAGTTGTTTTGTTTTGGCGACTATAAGCATGTTCCTATAGGACACCTAAACGCTAGATGCTGTAATACTATTTTAGCTGTGAAGGTTGCCATATGATGAGAATAAATGGCGGATTAACGATGAAACTATCGATTTTCCTGCAAAAAGACAAGTTTTCACAGGCGTATTAGCGTGATCATCATTAGATATCTAGTACGGGAAACACTTAAGAGCCAAATTGCGATTCTGTTCATCCTGCTATTAATCTTCTTTAGCCAGAAGTTAGTACGGATATTAGGCGCTGCGGTTGACGGTGAAATCCCAACAAATCTGGTTTTATCCCTTTTGGGGCTCGGTGTGCCGGAAATGGCACAACTTATCTTGCCATTAAGCCTATTCCTTGGCTTGTTGATGACCTTAGGCAAATTGTATACGGAGAGTGAAATCACCGTGATGCATGCCTGCGGCATGGGCAAAAAATCCCTGATTATGGCGGCCCTGATTCTGGCGCTGGGCACTTCTGCGCTGGCGGCGGTCAATACAATCTGGCTTGGCCCCTGGTCGTCCAAACATCAAGATGAAGTGCTGAATGAAGCCAGAGCTAATCCCAGTCTCGCCGCATTAGCGGGTGGGCAGTTTAAATCCTCAACCGATGGTAATTCAGCCTTATTTATCGGTAATGTGACGGGCAAAGAGTTCAACCGTGTATTTTTGGCACAATTGCGGCCAAACGGTAATCAGCGCCCCTCCGTGGTGGTAGCCGACAGCGGTCATATGACCGAGCGGCCTGATGGCTCGCAAGTGGTTATCCTGAATAAAGGCACCCGCTATGAGGGCACCGCGCTGCTGCGCGATTTCCGCATCACCGATTTTGTCGACTATCAGGCCATTATTGGGCATCAGGAAGTGCAACAAAACAGCAATGTGGCTGAGCAGATGACCATGAAACAGCTATGGCGCTCGAATGAAGCAGACGCTCGAGCAGAGTTTCACTGGCGGCTGACACTGATTGTGTCGGTGGTTATCATGGCGCTGTTAGTGGTGCCGCTGAGTGTGGTCAACCCGCGTCAGGGCCGCGTCCTCAGTATGTTGCCCGCGATGTTGCTGTATTTGATTTTCTTCCTGTTGCAAAGCTCCCTGCGCTCGAATGCAGGTAACGGCAAGCTGGACCCGCTTCTCTGGATGTGGACCGTGAATGGTGTTTATCTGGCTATTGCGGTGATATTGAACCTGTGGGATGGCCTGCCGGCTCGTAAGTTACGTGCTCGATTGAGAGGTGCTGCCTGATGTTTGGTGTATTAGACCGTTATATCGGACGGACTATCCTCAATACCATCCTGATGACATTATTCATGCTGGTATCGTTGTCTGGCATCATCAAATTTGTTGATCAGTTGCGTAAAGTCGGGCAAGGCGACTACTCGGCGGCATCCGCCGGCATGTACACCTTGCTCAGTGTCCCCAAGGATATTGAGATATTTTTCCCGATGGCAGCGCTGTTAGGTGCCTTGCTGGGCCTTGGTACATTGGCGACCCGCAGTGAGCTGGTGGTTATGCAGGCGTCGGGGTTCACCCGAATGCAAATTGCTGCTGCGGTGATGAAAACCGCCATTCCGCTGGTATTGCTGACCATGGCAATCGGCGAGTGGGTAGCGCCGCAAGGCGAGCAGATGGCGCGTAACTTCCGCGCACAGCAGATGTACGGCGGTTCATTGTTATCGACGCAGTCTGGTTTGTGGGCAAAAGATGGCTCTGATTTTATCTATATTCAGCGGGTGTCGGGCGACAAAGAGCTGACTGGCGTCAATATTTATCACTTTGATAAACAAGACCGCCTATTGTCGGTTCGTTACGCGGCGACAGCCACTTATGAAGGTAATCTATGGCGGTTATCGCAGGTTGATGAATCTGATTTAACCAACCCGACTCAGGTGACTGGCTCGCAGACGTTAACCGGTGAGTGGAAAACTAACCTGACACCCGAGAAGCTGGGCGTGGTTGCCATGAATCCAGATTCACTCTCCATCAGCGGGCTGCATGATTACAGCAAATACTTGAGGCAAAGTGGCCAGGAATCAAGTCGCTACGAACTGAACATGTGGGGCAAGATATTTGCGCCATTCTCGGTGGCGGTGATGATGTTGATGGCGCTGTCATTTATTTTTGGTCCATTACGCAGTGTGCCGATGGGTGTTCGGGTTGTCACCGGCATCTTCTTTGGCTTTGTTTTCTACGTACTGGATCAGATTTTTGGCCCACTGAGTTTGGTTTACAACATCCCGCCAGTGATTGGCGCGCTGCTGCCGAGTATACTTTTCCTCCTAATCAGTGTTTATTTGCTACTAAAACGGCGTTGATGGCGGTTTTTTCAACACTTAGACTAAACTTGATTGGATAACAGTTGCATGCGGATCATTGGTAGGTATAATTCACCTCGTTCTCCGCATACTACTTCAGTGCCGAAGTGGCGAAATCGGTAGACGCAGTTGATTCAAAATCAACCGCCGCGAGGCATGCCGGTTCGATTCCGGCCTTCGGCACCATTAGTATGTAAAGAGACCTCAACTGAGGTCTTTTTTTATGCCTAAAATCCAGTCCCCGCAAGGCTCCTCTCGCTTTTTCAGTCAACATAAGTCAACCTGATTCAATCTACATCAACTTACTGATGCGGGTACAAATGCGGGTATATCCCGGTTCGATAATGTTTGTACCCACACAGAACCCTTGAAAGGATACTCAACATGGCTCTGAGTGATGTGAAGGTTCGTTCGGCTAAGCCTGAAGCAAAAGCCTATAAACTTACTGATGGTGAAGGCATGGTTTTGCTGGTTCACCCTAACGGTTCCAAATACTGGCGGCTACGCTATCGCTTTGGCGGTAAAGAAAAGATGTTGGCGTTGGGGAAGTACCCTGAAATATCACTGGCTGATGCCAGGGCACGGCGTGACGAAGCTCGTAAGCTGTTAGCTAACGGTGTGGACCCAAGTGAGAGCAAGAAAGCCGTTAAGGTAGAGCAGGAGCAAGAAGCGATAACTTTTGAAGTGGTAGCCAGAGAGTGGCATGCCAGTAATCGTCAATGGTCAGAAGCTCACAGTGCTCGAGTGCTCAAAAGCTTAGAGGACAATCTCTTTCAAGCCATAGGCAAACGGAATATTGCAGACCTCGGAACCCGTGATCTTTTGCCTCCAATCAAAGCCGTGGAGATGTCTGGACGTCTTGAAGTGGCTTCCCGCCTGCAACAACGAACCACAGCGATAATGCGCTATGCCGTACAAAGCGGTTTAATTGATTACAACCCCGCGCAGGAGATGGCGGGCGCTGTTGCTACCGGTAAAAGAAAGCACCGTGCTGCACTTGAGTTAAATCGTGTTTCAGAGTTACTTCATCGCATAGATTACTACAGTGGCAGGCCACTCACTCGGTTAGCGGTAGAATTGACTTTATTGGTCTTTATCCGTTCCAGTGAATTACGCTTTGCCCGTTGGTCAGAAGTAGATTTTGAAACCGCTATGTGGACCATCCCTGGAGAACGTGAACCACTGGAAGGTGTTAAGCATTCGCATCGAGGTTCAAAAATGCGCACTTCCCATCTTGTCCCCTTATCCCGCCAGGCTCTCGCCATTCTGGAAAAGATCAAAAGCATGAGTGGAAATCGTGAGCTGATCTTTATCGGTGATCACGACCCACGTAAACCGATGAGTGAAAACACGGTAAACAAAGCCCTACGCGTGATGGGCTATGACACGAAGGTTGAAGTCTGTGGCCACGGTTTCAGAACCATGGCCTGTAGTTCATTGATTGAGTCGGGATTATGGTCTAGGGATGCAGTAGAACGGCAGATGAGCCATCAGGAGCGCAACTCTGTGCGTGCGGCTTATATTCATAAGGCCGAGCACTTAGATGAACGCAGACTGATGATCCAGTGGTGGGCAGATTATCTGGATGCGAATCGGGAAAAGGGGATTAGTCCGTTTGATTTTGCGAAGTTGAATACGAGCTGATTAAAAAAAGTTTCTGTAAGGCATGTATCTGATATGCCTTATTTTTTCTAATTGTGTTATTTGCGGGCTTTTAACTCAACTGTGCCACTACAGATTTTGAAACGCACTGATTTTGAACAAGGGTCAAAGACACTGCTCCGTAAGCAAGGCATAATGCAGCAATTACTCATTAGAATGGTTTCGTCTGATATGAGCACCATTACCCCTCACTACCGCAACGTACAACAGTTGTTGCAAAGTCAGTCGTTTTCCATTGATGAGTACCAGCGCGAGTACAAATGGGAAAAGGAGAACATTGACGAGCTACTCTCTGATCTTCAGGGCAAATTTTTCAGCTATAGCAAACCGGATGATGAAACCAGTGCCGTCAGCAGCTATGGCGAGTATTTTCTTGGTTCTATCATTGTCAGCAAGCGCAACAACAAAAACTACTTAATTGATGGTCAGCAGCGGGTCACTTCCTTGACACTGTTGCTGATTTGCCTGTACAGAGCAGCCCAAGAAAAGGGGCTGCCGGTAGCCCAAACCTTAGCCCCACTCATTTTCAGTGACAACCTCGGTAAGCCCAAGTTTAACCTTGACATCTCTGAGCGGTTACCTGTTATTAATGCACTATTTAAAGGGGAAGCGTTCAATCCGGACGGTAAGGATGAATCCATCCAAACCATGTATGCTCGTTATAGCGATATTGAAGTAAATGACCTGATGGCAGAACTAGGAGACGCGCTGCCACATTTCATCTACTGGTTGTTGACGAGGGTAGGTTTGATCGAGATTGCCACGGATAACGATAGCTATGCCTACGCTATTTTTGAAACGATGAATGATCGGGGTAAGCCACTGAGTCCAGTCGATATGTTGAAGGCCTATCTGTTGGCTCCAATTGAAGAACAGGATGCGCGATTACAGGCTAATCAGGTCTGGAAACAACAAGTTTTGGAATTGATCTCTTGGGGAGGGGGGCACGAACCGGAGCGTGATGCCAACTGTATTAAGGCGTGGTTACGGGCACAGTACGCAGAAAGTATCCGTGAACGTAAGGCGGGATCGGTCGATAAAGATTGGGAGTTGATCGGTTCAGTCTTTCACCGCTGGGTGCGAGAAAACAACTCTCGCCTGGGTTTGGGTAAAGCTCAGGAAAATCAGAACATGATGGCTGTAAGCTTTCCATTTTTTGCCAAAGCGTACCGACGTATCCTACATACCAGCAAGCATTACACACCGAAGCTACGAGCGGTCTACTACAACGCTCACAATGATTTTACTTGGCAGAATACGGTGCTCCTAGCATCGTTGATAGAAACTGACGACGACGAGACAGTGGACCGCAAACTGGCGGTCACAGCTACTTATTTGGACATCTGGTTGATGCGTCGAGTAGTGAATTATGTCCGGGTTGGATACTCAAGTGTGTCTTACGCTATGTGGTTATTGTGCCGGGAGATCAGGCGTAAACCGCTATCGGAGTTGGTAGCTATCCTCCAGAATAAGTTGGCAGATGATGATGTTACGTTCTCCGGCTACGCAGTAAAAGGACGAACGGGTATTGATGGTTTAGGGCTCAATCAATTCAGTCGCCGTTATATCTACCATTTGCTAGCACGACTGACAGAAGCAACTGAGATCGGCGCAGGGCGTACTGAGACATTTGATCGATTGGTGGACCGTACTCTCAAGAACCCATTCGACATCGAACATATCTGGGCTGATGATTACGAAATCGTGAAAGATCAGTTCAGTACTGAGCAGGAATTTCAAGATTGGCGCAATCATGTTGCGTCAATTTTACTCTTACCAGCAGATGTTAACCGGAGCCTGCAGGACAAACCGTTTCCCCTGAAGCGGGTGCACTATGCCAAACAGAACTTCTTTGCCGCAAGTTTGGACTCCAGTGTTTACGAACATCAGCCACAGTTTCAGCAGTTTTCTATCAAATATGAGCTGCCTTTCAAATTCGCTGAGGTATTCGATAAAGCGGAGCAACAGGTACGCCGGAAACTGATTGCGGGATTAGTAGAATTAATTTGGTCACCGAATCGTTTATGTGAGGCCGCCCATGTCTGAGCAACCACTACAGAACTCGCTTTTTGAGGACGATTACCTGCTACGGGAACTTGGGCAGGTAGCACATGTTCCACAGGTCGCTTTAACAGAGTTAGTTGCTAACGCCTGGGATGCCGGAGCGTCACGAGTAGACTTGGTTTTACCTACCGATATAGGTGGAATATTGACTGTGACAGACGATGGTCATGGTATGACCCCGGAGCAATTTAAAAAGCGCTGGATGACTTTGCGCTATACCCGCGAGAAGTATCAAGGTTTCAATGTAGAGTTCCCTACCGGACGAACTGCCCGCCCGCGAAAGGCTTACGGTCGCAATGGCATTGGTCGCCATGGCTTGCTTTGTTTTGCTGACGAATACGAAGTGAAAACTTGGCGCGATGGCATTTTGGCAACCTTCGTTGTTGGCACCGGAGCTGGTTCTAGTCCTTTCGTGTGTCGTAGTGAGACTGAGGAGAAACACATAGGATCCGGTACACGATTGCAGGTACAGGTAACACGCAAACTGCCAGATGCCGATGAAATACTCACTGTATTATCCGCCCGCTTCATCCACGATCCTGAATTCGAGGTGCGTGTTAATGGCAAGTTACGACCCTTTACTGAGATTGATGGGCGAATAAGTGAAGAGACCCTGTGCCTCAGTGCAGGACGTCATGCCAAAGTGATTGTCATCGACTCAACTCGTCTGAATCATTCTTCTTTGCACCAAGGAATTGCATTTTGGGTACAGCACAGATTAGTTGGGACCCCGTCATGGGCAGTTGGACAGATAGCCAATTTCGACGGACGTACACGCTTTGCCCGGCGTTACAAGGTTATCGTTGATACAGAAGGTTTCGAATCTGATGTTGAACAAGACTGGACCGCTTTTTGTCCCACTGATTCTGTAAATGAATTATATCAGGCTACAGCTGAGCACATTCGTGATGTTGCACAAAGGCTTGCTGTGGAATTTACTGAAATTACATCAGAGGATGCTCTGATGCAAAACCGCTCAGAGTTAGCAACTTTGGGTCAGGGGGCCCGCTTGGGAGTGGCTGAATTCACTACAGCGGTAGCTCAAGAGCATCCGACTGTCTCCCCAGAATTTCTTGCCACAGCAGTTAAGGCGCTTATTCATCTTGAAAAGACCAAGAGCGGAGCCGCATTACTGGAAAAGCTTGCTACTTTGCAGCACGACGATATAGAGGGTTTAGATCGGTTACTGGCTGAATGGACAGTCAAGGACGCGTTGCGGGTCCTTGATGAAATTGACAGTCGACTCAGCGTGGTAGAAACAATTCAGCGTTTGGCTGATGATCCTGATACGGATGAGTTACACACTCTACATCCATTGATTTTACGTTCTCGTTGGTTGTTTGGTCCTGAATTCGAATCGCAGGAATATTGCTCGAATATGACATTACAATCTGTAGCCCGCGAACTATTCAAAAGCCCTGGTGCTCAATTTATAAACGAGCGCAATCGTCCTGATATTGTAGTTTTGCCTGAAAAAACAACATGGCAGATGACGGGCATCGAGACATTCGACCCAGTAGATCTGACTCTCGTACAAATGCAAAATATTTTGGTAATTGAACTAAAGAAAGGTGGGTTTGAGCTTACACGAAAAGAGGTGAATCAAGCTGATGGTTATGTACAGGACATTGCATCATCGGGTTTGATGTCGGGAACACCGTTTATAAACGCTTGGGTTGTTGGGCAAAAAGTAGCGGCCGGTGTTGCCCGCGAGAAGCTTGTCGGTGACGGAGAGCGAAACCCGTATGGGAGAGTTCGGGCCACAACATTTGGTTCTCTGGTTGGAACAGCCAATGCTCGATTAATGAAACTACGCAATGTTTTGGCAGAACGATACGAAAGCACATCTACAGATAACTTAATTAATCGGGTGTTATTCCAGCCCGTTCAAACAGGCCTAAAAATTTAAATTAAAGTAGAATTTACTCCACCTATGTAGACAAATTATGTCCACACAACGAGGTCTGTTCGAAAGCTTCCGGGCTGACGCCATCGAGGTGAATATGTTGCCAGGCTAGGCCGTAGCACACATCAATGTTCAGACTTTCTGTATTTTTATGAATCCCTTACAATAGTTACGAAAAAAGCTTAAGCCCCTAAAGGATTACCGATGGCCGTCAATCAGGCGAAGATATTTGAACAACTCGAACTACTAACCCGTGAATTTGACCGTGATGAGTTCATTTATGGTTTTATGTCAGCCTTTGATTTTCCTAAAGCAACAATTACGCAGATTCGACAAGGAGGAAGTCGTAATGTAGCAAAGGAGGCAGGCCACGTTGCTTTGAAGAATAAACTCTATTTTCAACGCATTAATGACCAAGAAGATCTTGATGTGGCTTTGGAGCAACGAATAGCTGATCCAGCAATAGCTAAAAATAAAATCCGTTTTGTACTGGTCACCGATTTTGTGCGCTTCTTAGCCTGGGATACATTGAGTAAAGAAAGGCTCGATATTGAGTTAGATGAGTTACACAGCAATTATGCTTTTTTCTTACCATTAGCTGGCCTGGAAAAAGCAATTATTGGTAGCGAGAATCCTGCGGATGTGAAAGCAGCTGAGAAAATGGGCAAGCTGTTTGACCTTATTCGTGTTCACAATGATCTCAGTAAGCCAGAAGATATTCATGCACTTAATGTCTTCCTTACCCGTTTGCTATTCTGTCTGTTTGCCGAAGATACGGGTATTTTCAAACCGACTCAGTTCACCTCAGCAATCAAGAGTTATACCGAGGAAGATGGTAGTGATCTCGACACGTTCCTATATCAATTATTCACCGTTCTCAATGCTGCTCCAGCTAGCCAGCGACGACAAAAACTGCCTGCTCATTTAGCGGCTTTTCCCTATGTTAACGGTGGTCTTTTTTCCTCTGACGAGCCTATTCCAGAACTAGGCAAAAAGGGACGTAAAATTCTGCTCGAATGCGGCACGATGAACTGGAGCGAAATCAATCCTGACATCTTCGGCAGTATGTTCCAGGCAGTGATTGATGTCGAACAGCGTAGTCGTTTAGGCCAGCACTATACTTCATACAGCAACATTATGAAGGTGATAAAGCCGCTGTTCCTTGACCGGTTAGAAACTGAGCTGGATAAACAACGCCGCAGCGCGAAAGGTTTAAAGGCTCTGCTGGTTCGTCTGTCCGAGATCAAAATTTTTGATCCTGCCTGTGGTTCGGGAAACTTTCTAATCGTATCTTACAAAGAGCTGCGTAAGCTGGAGATGAAGGTTATTGATGCTCTGAAGGCGTTAGAGTCACAAGGTTTTTCGATGAGTGGACTGCATCTCTCACAGTTTTATGGCATCGAAATTGACGACTTCGCTTGTGAAATAGCACGTTTATCTCTTTGGCTGGCCGAACACCAATTAAACAGCCAGTGGGAACAAGCATTTGGTTTTGCTCTTCCAGCGTTGCCTTTGCGTGAGAGTGGTAATGTCCGTAGCGGCAATAGCTTACGGCTTGATTGGAATATGGTTTGCCCTAAAGGGATTGAGGATGAGGTTTATGTCATCGGCAATCCACCATTTCTTGGCACACTAGGTCGTTCCGATGAGCAACGCGCAGATATGCAAGTAATTTTTAGCAAATTCAAATCATTGGGTTCCCTAGATTTTGTCGCTTGTTGGTTCTGGAAAGGAGCCCAGTATATTCAAAACTCTCGTGCCGAACTTGCATTAGTGGCAACAAACTCACTTTGTCAAGGTGAGCAGGTAGCTACTCTTTGGCCTCCAATTTTTGATCTTGGCTTAAATATTCATTTCGCGTACCCAACTTTTACGTGGGCTAATAATGCCCGAGACAAGGCAGCAGTTCACGTTGTTATCATTGGACTAGCTGCTCAAGTAAAAATACGAAAACTATATCAGCGGGTAAATGAAAATTGGCATTGTAGGCAAGTTGGTAATATTAGTCCTTACTTAGTAGAAGGTAACAATATTGCTGTTTCAGCACTCAGTAAACCGTTGGTTAATGGTGTGTCACCTTTGCTATACGGAAATAAACCTACTGACAGTGGCCATTTGATGTTAAACAGAACTCAGCGAGAAAAAATTCTTGAAGAGGAACCGAAAGTTGGATATTGGATCAAAAAGATTCTGGGGTCTGATGAATTCTTAAATGGAAAGGAGCGCTGGTGTTTATGGTTGGTAAATGCAACTAGTGAAGATTTACAAGCAATGCCTCCATCCATTAAAAAAAGAATTAACGCTGTTCGTGAATTTCGATTGAAAAGCACAAAACTTGCAACGAGAGTAAAGGCTGAAAAGTCTCACCTTTTCGATGAGAATAGACAGCCTTTATCTGGTAATTATATTCTTATTCCAAGAGTTTCGTCAGAAAGGCGCACTTATGTGCCGATAGGTTTTTTTAGTTCTGAAATAATTTCTTCAGATGGGAATTTTATTCTTCCTGATGGTACTCTTTATGAATTTGGAGTGATGACCTCGTTAATGCACAATGACTGGATGAGATTAGTTGCTGGTCGATTGAAAAGCGATTATCGATATTCGGCTTCAATTGTTTATAACCCTTTTCCTTGGCCTAAAGTCACCAATACCCAGCGCAAAGAGATTGAAAGACTAGCTGAAGAGGCCATTCTGACTCGTGAAGAATTCCCTGGCCGGACCTTGGCTGAGCTTTATGATCCTGACAAGATGCCACCTGAGTTACTAGCTGCCCATCAGGCGCTAGATAAAGCAGTAGATCGGCTTTATCGGGAACGCCCCTTTAAAGATGCTGCCGACCGGTTAAGCTATCTGTTAGCCCGATATGAAGCTTTGGTTCAAAACTGACACTGTGTATACCGACGTTTTGAATTCATAATAGCTAAAGGCACTTCAGAAACTTAAGGACTTATGATGAATAACCTTTTAAATGTCGAGTATGGTCAAACGGGTCAGAGTTCTAGCCTTAACTCAATGGGTATGCGTGAAATGCAAGCCCGGGCTTTTGCTGAACGTGATAGCCAGTATCTCTTGATTAAAGCTCCCCCTGCCTGTGGGAAATCACGCGCGCTGATGTTTCTTGGTTTGGATAAGTTGGAACATCAGGGCTTGCGTAAAGTGATAGTCGCGGTCCCGGAAAAATCTATCGGTGGCTCGTTTCAAGACACCAAACTTACACAACACGGTTTTTTCGCTGACTGGATTGTTAAACCAGAAAACAATCTATGCATCGATGGTGGTGAAGCCGGTAAGGTCAGTGCATTTCTACGCTTTATGGCCAGTGATGACAAGATTCTTGTGTGCACACACGCAACCTTGCGCTTTGCTTTTGAAAAATTAGCCGTAACCGATTTTGATGATTGCTTAGTGGCGATTGATGAGTTTCACCATGTCTCTGCCGATGGTGATAACCGTCTGGGTAGTCTTATCGACGATCTGATAAAAAACTCAAGTGCGCATATTGTCGCTATGACTGGCTCCTACTTCCGTGGTGATACGGTACCTATTTTGTTGGCCGAAGATGAAGCTTTGTTCACTAAGGTTACTTATACCTATTATGAGCAGCTAAACGGCTACCAATATCTGAAATCCCTTGGAATTGGCTACCATTTTTACCAGGGGCCTTACATCGATGCTTTACCCTCAGTTCTTGATTCCAGTAAAAAAACTATAATTCATATCCCGAATGTTAACTCTGTCGAATCAACTAAGGACAAGCATGGAGAGGTAGATGCCATCTTGGATGTCTTGGGAGATGTGTTAAAACGCGACACAGTTACTGGTGTTTACCATATTGAGACGAAAGGTGGTCGTTTACTTAAACTGGCGAATCTGGTGGATGATAACCCCATCGAAAGGCCCAAAATCCAAGCCTATCTACGTAATATTAAAGCTGCCGATGGCATAGACATTATCATCGCGTTGGGTATGGCAAAAGAGGGGTTTGACTGGCCTTTCTGTGAACATGTCTTGACTATTGGTTACCGCAGCTCGCTGACTGAGATTGTACAAATCATTGGCCGCGCAACACGTGATTGTGTTGGCAAAAAACATGCTCAGTTCACTAATTTGATTGCTCAGCCCGATGCACAGGATGACGATGTAAAATCATCAGTCAACAACATGCTAAAAGCGATTACGACCTCGTTATTGATGGAACAGATTCTTGCCCCCAATATTCAGTTCAAACCTCGTTCTCAATGGGATGGGAAGCCACTGCCACCGAATACCTTGTTAGTTGACGATTCATCAAGCACACCGGTATCTCAGAAAGTGCTTGACATCCTTAATGGTGACAAGAACGAAATTATGGCCACGTTAATGGCTAACGAACAAACGGTCAAAGAGGCGATCAGTGAAACTACACCACCTGAGACTGTTACTCAGGTGGCTTTGCCTGCAGTGATTCAAACTCTTTACCCAGACTTGACTGAAGAAGAACAGGAACAAATAAGGCAGGGAATATTACAAAGCATGTTGATTACTCAACAAGGCGGATTGATTGAAGGTGAAGACCTACCGCCTGATGCCGTAATAGATATGGGGGAAGTTATTGAGGGGGAATCCAGCTCAAGTGTTGCGGGGAAACAGTTCCTTAAAATGGGGGGGAGGTTCCTTTGTATCGACAACCTTGATATAGACTTGATTGATTCCGTTAATCCATTTCATGGTGCTTATGAGATTCTTTCGAAATCAGTTACGGCTCCTATGCTGAAGACTATTCAGGAGGCTGTCAGTGCCAGTAAATCTCAAGTTTCTGAAGAGGAAGCTGTAATCCTTTGGCCAAAAATTAAGCAATTCAAAAAAGAGCACGAGCATGAGCCATCGTTGAATTCAAGTGACCCTATTGAAGTACGGTATGCAGAAGCTTTAGCGTTTATACGTAAGATTAAACAACAACAGATGGCTAAACAGGGGCAGTAAGATGATCAGTTTATCGACTAATCACCTGTCTGGTAAATCGACATTGCATAGCATCCTTTCAGAGGACGATGAATTCGACCTGCTTGATGTGCAACCGTTACAGCCCAAATCGGATTTGGTTAACTTGTATGGTAACCAATTTTCAGAAATCGTAGCGTATTACGAATGGCATGGTCGGCTACCTACGGAAGGAACCACGGTATCTCTTGATGAAAAGCGTCTTGCACGGCGCTTACGCAGTATTAAAGAAGATCCTGACCTGTGCTTACAATTAAGGTCTATGGATCTCTATAACTTATTGGAATCAAACAGTACGGACTACAAACCAACCAACTTAGCTGCAGAACCTGAACCACCTGCTTACATCAACAAATCAGAGCTTGTTACTTCATTGGAAGATATTTTTGCCGATGACGATGACGATTTACTTAATTTCGATGAGCCTGATATTTTCAGTATGAAGCATGTAGCGGCTGACAGAAAAGAGCAACCCGATGAAATTGCTCAACGACAGCCTTGCCCCGATTTTCAGCGGTTTGATCCCCTTTTTCATAAGCTACGTGGGGGCTTAAAAGATGGCATTTTTAGCCTAGAACGTTTTACGCACAAATTGAAAATTCTCGAAAGCGACTTTTTTGTCCTTAACGGCGTGGTTGGTTATGTACATCGCGCTGGTGAACGTCTTAGTGAATACAGCAGTTATAATTCTCGTTTACATCTGGTATTTGAGAATGGTACTGAAATGAACATGCTTTATCAGTCCTTAACTCATGGATTAGTAAGAGATAAAGAAGGGCGTAAAGTGCAACTTAATGGTCAGAAACTGCTACCGTCAGATAAATCCATTCCATCTGGCTTGGTATATATACTTGCTACTAAGAGTAAAGATACTGCGCTAATACCTTATAAACAAAACCTGTACAAAATTGGCTTTACTGAAACGACTGTAGAACAGCGAATTAAAAATGCGGAAAAAGATCGTACTTTTCTTGAGGCACCAGTCAGAATTATAGCCACCAGCCAATGCTTCAATTTAAATGCACAGAAGCTTGAAGCTCTAGTACATGGCTTTCTTGCTGCTCGTCGCCTCAATATTACCCTCAAAAGCCATAATGGGCAGGTTTATACACCTAAAGAATGGTTTAACGTCCCTTTGGCAACAGTACAGGCTGTAATCCAATATATTGTGGACGGTACTATTGCTCAATATCGCTTGGATAACACAACAGGAAAAATTGTACCGAAACGTTGATAACTATGGCTAGTGTAGTGAATATTGATAGCAAAAAATTATCATTACAAATAGTTTTAGATATATATCATTTTCCTGAACAGACCTTCATAAGCGGTAGAGCAGTGATATTCTGCCGTTTATGAAGGTCTGAACGCATTCTGCAGCAGATAAGCCGATTTTTAGGGGGGATTACCAGACTGGCAAAGCCAGCCTGAGGAGGATGAATTAGGGTAATGTGATTAGTGTATAGATTGGACTGTTGCGTAGCTATTTGACTACTGCTCAGCCAAAGGTTGCCCCCAGACAAACAGACTGACATTTAGGCTGTTATCTCCGCCAGTCTTTTTTCTAATTTTTCGTGATCTATTCTACTACGGCGTCTTTCACTAATTTGACTATTGGTATCGAAACAAGTGAGCAGCCTGTTCAACTGTTCAGAGGTAAATGAGTTCAGCAATTTTTCGCTGAGCACAAGATTGAATCTGTTGTCTGCATCGTCATAGTTGGAAGAGTTTTCTGCATACGAAATCGATATATTTTGTAATGCCTCACGGCAATCCGTGTCATGGTAAACGTCGGTAATAAATTCATACTCTACGATTGTAAATCGCTTGATCTGATTATCATTTAAGGCTTTCTTCAAAAATTTGAAGTACTCATCAGGTTTTTTGAATGAAAACATACTACAAATCTTAAGCCCATAAAAAACATCATCTTCAGTCTCTTTATCACGGCAGGTTTCCAGCCTGTCACGCATTTCTTTAGAAAAAGTGTCATAGATTTCCCTGTTGAAGGATAGAAAATGGAAAAGATATGTGAGAGTTTGTGTTTTGAAAGAAATGTTCTCAAACAAATCAATTTCCTCTTTCATTTTTTGGATGAGAAGAACACTTTTTTTTACTTCTTTGTACAGTTGAAAACAAGCATTTTGATTTATTATTCGATATTTAACAGCATCCTCGTCATCCAATTTAAAACTGAACTTATAGAAGTTTCTAAATATCTGATAAATTGCTGAAGGAGTTAATCTCTGACAGTATTTATTTATGAGGGGGTTGATATTTTTTAATTCTGAGTAGTATTCACTATTTTCTTTAAGTGTGTCTCTTAGCACTGGAAAGATATCTTTTCCATAATAGTTCTTACGTATCAGAAAATCATCAAGAGCATTTAAAATCATGCTCTTTATCGACTCCTTATTAGGAGTATATAAGGCATTATCCTCTGACAACACAGGGTGTGCGCAGAGATGTCTTTTTTTCTGGATATCTCTGATGTTCGAAATTTCACCAATGCCGATAAACTTTTTGTTGGTGTAAAATCCTTCAAAAAGATCCAACTCCCACTCTGAGGATTTACTATTTTCCTGCTGCAGTTTTTCAATAGCGCTTAGCTTCTTTTGCGCCCAAACATCACCTGTAAGTTCAAAAAGCTTTTGCGTTTTGTAAACTGCATCGCAGACTAAGACTGACCAAAGCGACACTACAGCTGCTCGGTAATTGCCATTTATATAGCTGCTATACACTTCACGAAAGTAATAACGTGTAGCACTAGATTCAATGAGATCAACTTTTTCTTCTATACCCATGCTGTGAACAACGTTCATTTGCCATCCTAAATTGTTAGTAAAAGTCCATAACAAGATACGTCAATATGATTAGGTATCGTCATTCATGTATGTCAAAAAAGCATCGATATCTGCTTGAATTTTCTCAGCGTCCATTTTTTACCTTATTTTTTAAGAGAGCTAGGAAATAAACATCGTGATAATCAGGTCGCGTGCGTTTTTACTCGTGCTCCTCATCCAAAAAGCCATTTGAAAATCTTTGTGATTATATTTGTTTTAGAGGCTTGCTGATTTGAGGTGGCAGCATTACTCGGAATGTTTTGAGCTGTCGATGTATGCAGTGAACTTGATGCGCTTGCTGGTGTAACATACTGGGTTGAAGATTTAGTCGGCGTTACTTGATTAGTGTGCAATCTTGCTGACGCAGTTTGCTGTGTTGATGCTCGTATTTTGTCGAGGATTGCCTGGTTTGCCGATGTGGCCTTAGCGCTCATAGGCTGAGGAGCTGAAGTGATATTCTTACCCTTTATGCGCTCCAAGGCTTCCTGGTTGCTGCCAGTAGAAGTTGATGTTTGTCGGCTATCGTTTGGCCCAGCAAGACGCCAGCGGGCATCTGTTTCTGAGAGAACTGTCATTTGACCGATGGTCGTTACCGTAATTGCGAGATGCGAATATTTATATTTGTTGTTAGCGAAAGGTGGTTCCATAAGACCGATGACACTAATCCATTTCCCCACCCATGAGGCATCAGGTTTGACAGGCAAAACCTTGAGGCCTTCGCTCCATATTGATATTTTGAAGATATTACCGCGCCAATCTCCGAAATTAACGAAGATATATGGTTTGCCATTTCTGGCCCTATTGAGTTTGACGTCAATAATTTTCCCGATAACTTCAACTTTATCGCCAACTCTTTGAAGGCAGGCACTGTACTCTAACGCTGATAATACGGCGTAGGCACCGATGTAACCGTGTTTCAGCCTGCTGGCTGGAACATCCCCATTCATACTGATCGAAGCTAGTGGCATGGGGATGTTTCTAGCGGCAATGAAGTCACCAAGGGAAGGCGTTTTTTCCATCGCTGAAACGCAGACTGCGGCAAAATTCTTTACATGGGTGGAAAGCTGTTGAATGCCCGATAGCATCCCTAAGATGGAAGATGAACCAGGGTCTACAAAGTCATTAGCTCGAAAAATGATTGCATCCAGTTCTGAATTTGATTTATCCCAAATGGACGGGTCGATTTGCAAGGCTTTAAGAGCCAGCCAGAGTGAAATCAGTGAGAAACGGTCCAGAGTATGATTGAACGGATTCGTTGCTTTACGACGGGGATGCTGAAAATTGACATGCCCCAGCTCTGAGCTTCCTAATGTCTTAATTTCATCAACGAACATTCCGTCATAGTCGATTAACTGAACGGTTGCTCCTCCATCGGAAACCATCAAGTTTCCGGTCTGAAAATCACCATGTGCAATTTTTTCTTTTTCAAGGTAGGCGGCAAGTGATTCAATCGATGTAGATAGTTTCGCTATTGCTTGCGCAGAACGCCTGTTGACCTCAAGGAACTCTCCTAGTGTCTCTCCCTTGGCCCATGCCATTTTGACAATAGGGTAAGATATTCCTTCGACTTTGATCCCTTGGGGCTGAAATTGGAAGTCGAGAAAATAGGGTGAGCGAAGGCTGGAGATCTTCCTGGATATAGCCTCATAACGACGTTCTAAAGCTTTTGATTCCCTGTGAAAACAACGAACAGCGTATTTCTTAACACCTGATGTGATCGTATAGGTCAGTGCAAAACCACCACTAATGGCGAGTGGCAGCCCCAACCCTGTCGTTGCGACTGAGCCTGATCTCAATTCAGGATCGCTTAACAGCTTACTATGTAGCTGAAACGCTTGGTTGTATTGTTCAAGAGATGGGTAAGGCATCTTTGTTTCCGCGTTAAAGCGATAGTACAAGCAGCGTTGAGTCGTCGATATGCATACGTTTTGCTGCACGCTCCCTCAAGACTAATTCTGTAAGCTGCTCTTCCGTTTGCAGCGAAAGTAATTCGATAAAACCAGAATCCTCCGCCAGCGCTTGTTTCAGTGCCCATTCGCCGAGTGCATCGGTCATACAGAGAAGTTTGGGCTGGGTTAGTTTTTCAAGGTAAAAAGTTTTCCCATGTAGTGTCCAGAAATTACTTCCGCTAACGAAATTGTTATGAGCGGGGAGAGTCGCAAGTAGTGTCGGCCGCTCTTTAAATTTTTCCGGATCATCGAAGGGCCAGGCGCGAATGAGTTTCCCGCAATCAACCAGCATGGTGATGCTATCTCCGATCGCAAGAATTTCTACCGTCTGATGCTCTTCAAATTGCTCTACGCCGATAAGTGTTGCAAAGCTGCCTCTTTCGAATGCCGCTTGTTTGGACCAGGACATAGACGGGAAGTCATGCGCGGCAGAATATTCCGCTAAAGCAGATGCTACCCATTCAGGATTGACTTTCGGATCGACAATAAATTTACGAGCAAGAAGATCAGCCCATAACTTTGAGTTGAAGGACTCGCTCGCCCCATCGCAGAGAGCAAGCCTTCTCCCGTCTTCGGAGAAAGCAAATTTGTCCTCATTTGCCTCAGGGGATTCAGGATCTTTTGGAACTATCCCTGAGAATTCCAGTTTCATTGCTGACTCAGCGCAGTTGAGAAGCGCGGGTTCCGATGTCGAAGAAATCGACGAGTTCGGCAGCCTCAGCATTGAACATGAAACCACGAGATTCTATACCGACTGTATGGCCTTTTTCCTGTGCGAAACGTACCAAGTGCTCAGGTAGAGGGCTGGACATGCGGAACAGCAGTTTAGCGTAGGCATCCGGCAAGCCGGTATCAGAGGAGGGGAATCTGATTGGATCGTTTCCAAGGGAGCTAACATGGATATTGAGAATCAGAACTTCTCCGTCATTGGTGCGAATTTGCCGCAGATGATTGGCAATCTCTTCTGGGTCCCCGTCGTTTGATTCGCCGTCAGTGACATGCAGGATAGTCGGAGGATAGCAATCCGGATGGGAGTCACACCAAGTCACCAACTCTTCGGCGGCTCTGGTTAAGGCTTCGCGCATAGGCGTGCCACCACTAGCAATAGGATCGAACCATACTGGAAACTTAATTGCTGTCTCGATGATTCCGCCTGCTCCATCATCCATCTTCCGTTTGCGATCTTCCACTCTGGCTGGATTCTGTTCGAGAGCAGAAATTGGATTGAGGACTTGTCCTCCCAGCGGGCCAGAGAAGCCATTAGAAACCCCTTGGCCACCGTAACCCAAAACACCAATTTCGAAATAGTCACGTACGCCTTCCGACTTAGTACAGCGAGTGATTAGGTTCATTAAAGTTCGATTAAGCGCATCAGCGACGAATTCAGCCTTGCTTCGACCGGAGGACATTTTGTCTGACATGGAACCAGACTGATCGACGACGAAAAGAAATGCTGCTGGGTTATTACGACTGATCTGAGCTTCGTAAGCCATATATCTTTTTCCTCTTTGAAATTGTTTCTATCGTATCAATTTGTTAGCTGAATGCGAGAAATGCCCGAAGAACAGTTCAAGTTTTTAGCCAGGCCTTGACTAAAATCACATTAAGCCAATTTCTTGGTAAGGCAACTAACAATAGCGTGATTATTATTATGATTTTAATGGCTAAATTATATTAATTGATCTAGACCACGCATGAATCGTTACAAGTCATGGCATAGATCCAGTCTTCACATTGTGGGCATACCTTTTCACCATGCCAACAGATATGGCACCAGCAGCATCGCCAGTTTTGTTTCGTCGTTTTGCAGGCGAGCAGGCGGGTTCTTTCTGGTCGTATGGCGGCGAGCTGCGAATGTAGCGTCTGATTTGTTCTTCTCTTACCTTCGACTAATTTGCTTGCAGTTTTACTGTACGAGCAAGTTGTAAGTAGTTTTGCTGCCTCCAGACTGTTAAATATTGTGCAAAAGTAGACCAAGGGATCGGGGAATTATGGTGTAAAAG
>NZ_CAWQAF010000004.1:0-114400 GCF_963892745.1 Yersinia sp. Marseille-Q3913
ACTCAGGCCCAGATAACCGCCTGACAAACCGTCCAACTTTATGGGGTCAGTTCATATGCGCGGAGTGGCTCAATATCACCGCTGAAAGTTTAGCGGTAAGCTTCGTTTTTGGTCACCGAGTAACGACCGCTGCCCAGCAACATAATGGCAACGCCACCTAAGAAATACATCGCTTCGTTTTCCAGACCCCATGCACCGACTTGAGTCAGGGTAAAGAATTTCCCTGTGCCGACCATCAATACCGCCACCAGCAGGTTAACCGCATAAACAAAAGCCGCAGGGCGGGTGAATAGGCCAAGAATGATCAGCAGCGGGGTAATGATTTCGCCAATGTAAACGCCATAAGCCACAAAACCGGGAATACCTTGCGCCTGTAAAGATTCAGCGATCCAACTAGTGCCATGCTGAATTTTTGCCACGCCGTGGAACAACATTAAAATACCGAACGTCAGGCGCAATAAGAGTTTGCCGCCGTCTTGATGATTGGTTATGCGGGTGAACCAGAGATTTAAACTTGCCAACATGAGTGTATCCTTGTTAAGAAATAACCCGATAATAACTACGATTAATTACTTTTAATTATCTGTCAGATAGATACTGCATTTCTAGTGGATAAAACTGACAGACTATATCAAAAAAACTGATATAAAATAATTCTCATTATCATTTATGTTATTACTTTTCAGAATAAGTCGTGTTACTCATATAGCGAAGGTGCCCCCTCCGGGCGGGTCTTAAATCGCCGATGCAACCACATATATTGGTCAGTGGCTTGAGTAATCTCTTTTTCGATCACTTTATTCATAAAGGCAGCGGCCTCAACTTCACTATCCAGCGGGAAGTTTTCAACGGCAGGCTGCAAAATCAGTTGATAGCCCTTGCCACCCGGTAAACGCCGTGGCGTGAATGGGATCACCGCCGGTTTGCCCATGCGCACCAACAGATAAGTCCCGGTGGTGGTGGCGGCTTGATCGACGGCGAATAGCGGCACAAAGACACTGCTGCGCGGGCCGTAATCGTGATCCGGTGCGTACCAGATAATTTCGCCCTGTTTTAGGCTGCGGATCATCCCCTTCAGATCTTTGCGGTCCAGCATGGCCTTATTTGAGCGCATCCGGCCCCAGGTCTGCATCCAATCCATGGCTTTATTATCATGAGGGCGATAGACGCCAATCCCCGGATTGTAGATGCCAAAAATACGCGCGCCCAGCTCCAGAGTCAGAAAGTGCAGGCCAATCAGCAACACCCCTTTGCCTTCATCGCGGGCTTGCTGGATATGCTCTAGCCCACTGACACTGCACCAGCGCTCAATGCGCCAGTTGGGCCAAAACCATGCCATACCGGTTTCAAATAACCCCATCCCCACCGACTCAAAATTCTTAACCAGTAGCTCATCGCGCTCCGCTTGCGGCATCGACGGGAAGCACAACTCCAGATTGCGCTGTGTAATCTGCTTGCGCCGTTTGAGAAAACGCATAGAGAAGCGGCCAAGGGAAGTGCCCATGGTATAGATAACCGGGTAGGGGAGCAGAACTAGCAGGTAGAGAATACCGAGGCCGAGCCAGGTCAGCCAATAACGAGGGTGCAGTAGTGAACGATCAAAAGAGGGAACTTGCATATCTGTTCTCAGCGTCATTGTAATTCATCGGGACAGTTAACAATTAGTCTTGATGGCGGAGATGTGGTGCATTCATGAATCTTGATGGGCACTCCATGCCAACCTGTTTAGCTGTCTCATCAGTGGGTTAAGATAGACCATTGTGGCATTTTTAGTGGGCTACGGGAAAAAAGACCGCACCAAAAAGCCATTTTTATGCCGCTTTGTTGAAGATCCCGACAGGTAAATCATCAAATTGAACGTAAAATAGGCAAAATTTCATCCAGCTATTTTATCGGACTCAGCAGGCTGACTAACTCCGCGAGGCTGTTAACCGCCATCTTCTCCATCACTTTAGCCCGATGCACTTCTACCGTTCTGACCGAAACACAAGCTCTGTCGGCGATATCGCGGTTAATCAAACCCTGCATCACCCATTGTGCAATCATCTGCTCCCGTGATGTGAGAGTAGCATAGCGCAGCGCTACTTGTCGGCGGGCAATCAACTGTTCGGATTGCAGCAAACCCTGCTGCAAGGCGGCAATCAATGGCGCAGTTGCCACCGGTTTTTGTAAAAAATCAACCGCCCCCAGCTTCATCTGCTCAACCGCTTGCGGCACCTCGCCATGGGCGGTGAGGAAGATAGTGGCGAGCGTGCTCTCTATCTGGCGCATCTTGGCATAGACCTCAGTACCATCGAGCAATGGCATACGGATATCCAGCAGCACCACCCCGGAGTGATACAAATCAGCCTGTGCCAGAAAACGCGCACCGTCGTGCCACACCTTCACTCTATAGCCCAGGCTGTCGAGCAGAAAACGGCAGGCGTCGGTGACGGCAATATCGTCATCAACCAGATGAATCAGTGACAAAAGTCAGCTCCTTGCGTGGGTTAAGTGGCAGTGTCAGGGTCACTTGCAACCCCATTTTACCTTTGGCAGTCCGCTGGTTAAGCAGAGTTAGATGGCCCCCCTGACTGCTGATCAATCGTTGGCAAATCACCAACCCCAGCCCCAGCCCGTCACTTTTAGTGGAGCGGAAGGGGATAAAGGGCTGGCGAAGCTGTTCAGCGGTTAAGCCGCCAGCATCATCTTGCAGTATCAGGGTGACCACCCCAGCTTGCTGATAGGCACGACAGGTTAACTGACGCGCGCCAGCCTGCAAGCTATTGGTGATCAGGTTACATAAAACTTGATCGAGCAAAGTAGGCGGCAAATGCAGTGTCAATGTGGTGTCGATATCCAGCTGTAACTGACAGGGCGGCTGATGCTGCCCGGCCCCCAATAACTGCCAGATATGGTTGAGCAAAGTATGCAGTGGCTGGCTGATTATTGAATGATTCGCCGCCGAATTAGGTGCGGGCTGCTTCCCGACCCACAGGCGCAGGTTAGCGAGGGTATCGGCCCCGCGCTGGGCCTGATGAGCTATCTGCCCGAGGATCGGTAGCAGCGGGTGATCCCCATGTTCCCGCTGCAAGCGGATAGCACAGCCCTCGGCATAGTGCTGAATGGCACTGAGCGGCTGGTTCAGCTCATGGGCAAACCCAGAGGCCATCTCCCCCAGAATACTCAGGCGCTGCGCCTGCTCCAGTGCGCTCTCCCGGCTTCTCAGCTGTTGATGTAGCTGCTCCAACTGGCGACTACGACGGCGCACCAAAAAAGCCACCCAGATATGATTGGCACCGAGTAACAGCAAAATCAGCCCAATAGTGGCGAGCAATAGCCGATGCTGCTGCGCCCAATCGACCACCTGCCGCCAAATTTGCGGTTGCTGCGGGTGTTGATTCACCGAGCGCAGCAAGCTTTCGACCTGGCTGGTGGAGGAGGCCGCGCCCCACTGTGGATTTTTGCTGCCATCGGGGCTGAGTAAAATTCGCGTGACACTGTCGACCAGCTTATCAGGCAGGTGGGATAACGCGGCAAATGACCAGTTAGGGTACAACTCGGTGCTGGTCAGGCAGGGGATTGGGGTCTGCTTTGCCAATAATGGCCGGAAATCGGCGGCATCTACCAACCCCTCGGCTTGCATATCCTCCAGCAAGCAGGTGGGGACAATGGCGGCGGAAATGGCGCGATCGCGCAGCAGATAGATCAAGGCATCCACCGGAAAGCCCGAAAAATGTAACTGAAAATCCTGCTCAGGCTGAAACCCCGCATCGCGCAAGGCTTTGTAGCCCAAGAGATAACCGCCAAATGCATCGGGTGAGACTGCGCCGACCCTCAAGCCCGGCAGACTCTGCGGGCTATAGATATCACTGTCAGCACGCACCAGGATCACACTGCCAATCACATTGCGGCTGGTGCTGTCCGGTTGGTGGCTGGAGCGCAACGACACCAGCCAGCGCAAGGGGTAGTGGCTATCAATCTGCACATATTGCGCCGGATTGGTGAGCAGAAAGTCGATTCGGTTCTGCGCCACGGCGGTTTTCATTGCATTCAAATCCAGCGGCAACAACTGAAAATGGTGATCCGGCAACTGCTGATTTAGCCTATCAGCCAGTGGTTGCCAATGGGTCTGCGCCTGCGCATCGCCACGCAGTGCCAAAACACCGATGGTCCATTCACCGGCATCAGCGGCTGAAATGCATAAATAGAGCATTATCGCCAGCACTCTGAAATACATGCATTGTCCTTTTTATGATCCCGATCGCGGTGCGTAATTGTCCTGGATCAAGTCCCTAAAGGGAATGTGGAAAACCACAATAGGGCTTCTGCTGGCAGATTTCTACACTCCTTGTCACCAAGAAGATTCTTATCAAAAAAGATGAGCAGAAAAATGGATCACGGGAAAAGAGCATTTTTACAGCGGTTGGGGGTGCTAACCGCCGGAGCCGCACTGGTGCCCTTGGCGGATGCGGGCTGGCAGATGGAGCCGGCCCGCAAACAGGGTGATATCAAACGGCGCTATGCCATGTTGATTGATTTGCGCCGCTGCATCGGCTGTCAAGCTTGCACTGTTAGCTGCGCCATCGAAAACCAACTGCCGCAGGGCCAGTTTCGCACCACGGTCAATCAGTATCAGATAGCACTGTCGGGCGCGGAGAGTGTCACTAACGTCTTGCTGCCACGGCTGTGTAACCACTGTGATAACCCTCCCTGTGTGCCGGTTTGCCCGGTGCAGGCCACCTATCAGCGGCAAGATGGCATTGTGGTGATCGACAACACCCGCTGCGTCGGTTGCGCCTACTGCGTGCAGGCTTGCCCCTACGAGGCCCGATTTATCAATCACAGTACCCAAACCGCCGATAAGTGTACTTTTTGTGTGCATCGACTGGACGCCGGGCTACTGCCTGCTTGTGTCGAGTCTTGTGTCGGCGGGGCGCGCATCATTGGCGACCTGCGTGATGGCAATAGCACAATACGCAAAATGCTGCTGGAACATGCGGTCGACATCAAAGTGTTGAAACCGGAACAGGGCACTCATCCGCAGGTGTTTTACCTCGGCTTGAATGAGGTCTTTACCCGCCCATTACAGGGCCAGCCCGCACTGTGGCAGGAGGTACATCCATGATCCGCGAAATTTTAGCCCGCCCGCAGGATATCGCCTGGCTACCTTGGGCGGTGCAGTACTTCTTCTTTATCGGGCTGGCCTGTAGCGCGGTGCTGTTTGCCTGTTGGCAGCGGGCATTCTCACGCCAGCAGCATAACCCGCTGGAGTTCGCCGCACTGATGTTGGCGGTGACGGCGGTGGTGGTCGCGCCGCTGGCACTGAATGCGGATCTCCATCAGCCGGCCCGAGTCTGGCACTTTTATGCGCATTTTACGCCGTGGTCATGGATGTCATGGGGTTCACTGTTCTTACCGCTATTTAGCCTGCTGGTGGTGGCCTATTTTATGGCGCTGACCTACAGCCGGTTGTGGGGAAAAGCGCTGCCACGGCTACTGGCGGGATTGGCACTGCTCTGTGCGCTCTCTGCCGTCAGCATTTTGCTGTACACCGGCCGCGAGGTGTCGATATTACGTGCTCAACCATTGTGGTTTAGCCGGTGGTTGCCGCTATTTATCTTTCTCACCGCCTGGCAAGCGGTTCCGTCATTGCTGGCCGCATGGCTACAGCACCAGCCGCAGTATCAGCACAAATTAGCGCGCGGGCAGTTGATCAATTTAGTGGCACTGGCGGCGGTAACCTTGCTGTGGGCCAGTGGCGATAGCCCGTCCGGACAGGCGCTGCGCGCGTGGGCCACTAATGCCCCCATGTTGGCAGCACTTCCCATGGTGCTGTGGTTGCTGCTACTTGGGCTGGCAGGGGCCAATTTACAAAAAAACTTATCAATTCCGCTGCTGGTGGTACAGGGGGGGATAGCCCTCAGCCTGTGCTGGTCGGTGCGCTGGTTGCTGCTGATGCAAACTCAAACCTTGCCTAAATACAATATCTTAGCCAATCCCTACTCCTTGCCGCTCGGCAGTGAGGGATTGCTGGCGATTATCGGCACATTTGGATTATGGATAGCCGTGATTATTGCGGCGCGCGAAGGTGTCAGTTGGCTGGAGAAAAAAGTGTCGGGCGGAAAAACATTCGAAGGGGAAATGCATCATGGCTAAGTTTACACGGCGTCAATGGTTAAAAGGCAGCTTAGCCTTGGGTGGCGTGGCCGCGTTTGCTGCCAGCTACCATGAGGTGGCGCGCAAAACAGTGGCCGGACTGCTGGACGGTAGTGCGGGCAAGCTCACACTCGACCCTATCAGCGCCAATGCGTTGCCCCCCGAAGGGCGTGTCGGGCCGCAGTGGCAGGCCAACCCACAGCAGGCGGTATCAATGACGCAATGCTTTGGCTGCTGGACACTCTGTGGCCTGCGGGTGCGGGTCGATACCCAGCAAAATAAAATTTTGCGGATCGCCGGTAATCCTTACCATCCCTTATCCCATGACCACCACTTCCCCTATCAGTTACCGCTGAGTGAAGCACTGCAACGCCTCGGCGGCGAACAGGGTATGGAGGGGCGCTCGACCGCCTGCGCCCGTGGTGCCACCCTGCTGGAGGGGGTCGATAGCCCTTATCGCATCACCGAGCCGATGAAGCGAGTCGGCCCACGGGGCAGTGGAAAATGGCAGCGCATCAGCTTTGAGCAGCTGGTGGCGGAAGTGACCGAGGGCGGTGATCTCTTCGGTGAGGGGCCGGTTGAGGGGCTGCGGGCGATCCGTGATCTGGTCACTCCCATTGATGCTAAACAACCCTCCCTTGGCCCGAAAGCCAATCAACTGCTGGTGACCAATGCTGGTGATGATGGCCGCGATGCCTTTATCCAGCGCTTTGCCAATCAGGCATTCGGGACTAAAAATCTCGGCAGCCACGGCGCGTATTGCGGGCTGGCTTACCGTGCTGGTTCCGGTGCGCTAATGGGGGATTTAGACAAAAATGCCCACGTGAAGCCCGATTGGGATCACCTGCGTTTTGCTCTGTTCCTCGGCACCTCGCCGGCGCAATCGGGTAACCCATTCAAGCGCCAAGGGCGTCAGCTCGCCAATGCGCGTCAGCGTGATGATTTCAACTATGTGGTGGTCGCCCCCGCCTTGCCGCTCACCACCACCCTGGCCAATCAGCATAACCGCTGGGTGCCGGTGTTGCCGGGGAGTGATGCGGCGCTGGCGATGGGGATGATCCGCTGGATTATCGAACAAAATCGCTTTAATCATGGTTACCTGTCACTGCCCGGTGAAAGCGCCATGCAGGCGGCTGGAGAGCGCAGTTGGACTAATGCCAGCCATCTGGTGATTATGACGCCAACTCATCCGCTATGCGGTCAATTTCTGCGCGCTAGCCATTTAAGCGGTGAATCGGTAGCGGAGGGGGAAGAGAGCCAGGTGTTGGTACAAGTGACGCCGGACGCGGCACTGCAACCCGCCACTTCCACCCTACAGGCAGAGTTGTTCGTCACCCGAGAAGTGACCTTGCATGATGGACAGAGTGTGCAGGTGCAATCGGGCATGAGCTGCCTGCAACAGGCGGCGGCGCGCTTTTCACTGTCAGAATATAGCCAACAATGCGGTGTGCCAGAGGCCACGATGATTGGTCTGGCGCGTGAATTTACCGCGTATCAGCGGCAGGCGGCGGTTATCTCCCATGGCGGGATGATGGGCGGTAATGGCTTCTATACCACCTGGGCGGTGATGATGCTCAATGCCCTGATTGGCAACCTGAATCTCAAAGGCGGGGTGTCGGTCGGCGGCGGTAAATTTGATGGCTTTGCCGATGGGCCGCGCTATCAGCTGGCGACCTTTGATGGCATGGTCAAACCCAAAGGGTTGCCGCTCTCGCGCAGCAAACAGCCCTATGAGCAGTCAGCCGAGTATCAGCAAAAAATTCAGCAGGGCCAATCCGGTTATCCGGCTCGCGGCCCGTGGTATCCCTTTGTCGGCGGGCAGTTGACCGAGCAGTTAGCACCGGCGTTGGCCGGATATCCTTACCCGCTAAAAGCCTGGATCAGCCATATGACCAATCCCCTGTATGGGGTGGCGGGACTACGCAATCTGATTGAGGAAAAACTGCGAGATCCGCGCCACCTGCCGCTGTTTATCGCCATCGATGCCTTTATGAATGAAACCACCGCACTGGCGGATTATATCGTGCCGGATACCCACAATTTTGAGAGCTGGGGCTTCAGTGCGCCGTGGGCGGGGGTGTTGGTCAAGGCCAGCACCGCCCGTTGGCCGGTAGTTGGATCGCGCACCACCCGCACCGCACAGGGCGAACCGGTGGCAATGGAGAGCTTCCTGATTGCGGTGGCAAAAACACTGCAACTGCCAGGGTTTGGTGCCAATGCGATGCAGGACAGCGCAGGCAATCATTGGCCGCTAGAAAGGGCAGAGGATTACTACTTACGGGCAGCGGCTAACATTGCCTATGGTGGCGAAAAACCCCTGCCAGCGGCGGCGGATGATGAACTCAAATTAACTGGCGTGGACCGCTTGTGGCCTGCATTGCAGCGCAGTTTGCAGGCGGATGAGCAGCGCCGTGTCGCCTATCTGCTGGCGCGCGGTGGTCGTTTTGCCCCCTATGAGAAAAGTTGGAATGGTGATGCCACTGGCCCACAGTGGAAAAAACCACTGCAAATCTGGAATGAGAATGTGGCGAAACATCACCATGCCATTACCGGCGAGCGCTACAGCGGTTGTCCTACCTGGTATCCACCACGTTTAGCCGACGGTTCTGATGTGTTCCAACACTATCCGGCGGCGGAGTGGCCGCTGCGTTTGATGTCATTTAAGTCACATTTGATGAGCAGCTCGACGGCGATGATTGAGCGGTTGCGGGCGGTCAAACCCACAAATCTGGTTGCCATTAATCCAGTAGATGCCAGCCGCTATGGCATACAGCAGGGTGATATCGTGCAACTGATGACACCCGGAGGGCAGATGGAGGTGCAAGTCAGCCTACTGGATGGCGTTATGCCAGGCGTGGTGGCTATTGAGCATGGCTATGGGCATCGCGAGATGGGGGCCAGAACCCATCTCCTCGATGGCGAAATGATGGCGTCAGATCCGCGCATTGGTCAGGGAAGCAATCTAAATGACTTAGGTTTTACCGATCCAACGCGGGAGATCCCCAACACCTGGTTGGACTGGGTAAGCGGTGCTGCTGTCCGGCAGGGCTTACCGGCAAAATTGGCGTTAATCCGCTAAAAAACGTTATTTTTAACCTACTGATTAACGGCTGATTATTTTTTGCATAAATCCCTCACCACTGGAGAGGGATTTATCATTTCTGGGTTATGATAATTTCGATGTATAAATCAGCATAATCAGTATTTAGCGGAGAAGCGGCCATGTCAGCAGCAAAATTCAGTGCGGGTCTATTGGCTGTTGGCGGCCTTTTGGGTTACGTCGGGGCCTATTGGCAGACAAAATCGTTGCTGATCGCGGCAGGTATCTCCCTGCTGGCCGGTATCATTGTATCTGGCTTTACTGATCGCGCGAGTTTTGCAGGTGGGGAGCCTCGCGGCAAATAGCCAGTTCAACCACTGATCCCAACGCCACCCACTAACCAATAAATGGGGCGACGCTATGTCGTCACGCTGTTTCAGGTATAATATGCGCCGCGAGGGGCAACCAGCGCCAGAAACATCAGTTCTATTGCGCAATGAATTACCCTGGTTAGCCGTCTAATGGCTTACGTAACCCATTGAGCAGTAATTAAATATCTATCAGTAACCTCTTTGAAAGACAGGAACGTACACCATGCCAGTGTTACATAACCGAATTTCTAATGAGGAACTTAAAGCGCGCATGTTGGCTGAAACCGAACCGCGCACCACAGTTTCTTTTTATAAATATTTCACATTAGAAGATGCCAAAGCCTTCCGCGATAGCCTCTATAGCCAATTTGTTAAACTCGGGGTATTTGGCCGGGTTTATGTGGCGAAAGAGGGGATTAATGCCCAAATTAGTGTGCCTGCTAACCGCTATGACGAATTTAAAGTCGCGCTGTTCGCCTCACACCCTGCGCTGGATCAAGTGCGACTGAATGTGGCCCATGAAGATGACGGTAAGTCATTTTGGGTGTTGCGCCTGAAAGTTCGTGAGCGCATTGTGGCCGATGGTATTGATGATGACAGCTTTGATCCCAGTCATGTGGGGCACTACCTGAAAGCGGATCAGGTCAATCAAATGATTGAGGACCCTGATACTTTGTTCGTCGATATGCGTAACCACTATGAATACGAAGTGGGCCATTTCGAAAACGCGATAGAAGTACCGTCCGATACCTTCCGTGAGCAACTGCCGATGGCGGTTGATATGCTGCAACATGACAAAGAGAAGAATATTGTTATGTATTGCACCGGTGGGATCCGCTGTGAGAAAGCCAGCGCCTACATGCTGCACAACGGCTTTAAAAACGTTTATCACGTTGAAGGCGGGATTATCGAATATGCCCGCAAAGCGAAAGAGCAAGGTTTACCGCTGAAATTTATCGGCAAAAACTTTGTTTTTGATGAGCGCATGGGCGAGCGGATCTCTGACGATGTGATCGCCCATTGCCATCAGTGCGGTACTGCTTGCGATGCGCATACCAATTGCAAAAATGATGGTTGCCACTTGCTGTTTATTCAGTGTCCGGTTTGTGCGACTAAGTTTGAAGGCTGCTGTAGCCAGATTTGCCAGGAAGAGCTGAAATTGCCGCAGGAAGAGCAGCGCTCCCGTCGGGCAGGGCGTGAAAACGGTATCAAGATTTTTAATAAATCGAAGGGGTTGTTGCAAACAACCATGCATATCCCAATGCCAGAAAAGGGTGCGGATAATAAAGAGTGATACTCAATTAATCCGGGTATTTACCTGCTGGTTATACTATTAAATAGAGACGTTGTCGGTTATTTTATTCGACAGCGTCTTTTTTTGCCATTTTGAGCAGTGGCGGTTCTAATACAAGGATTGATAATGACAACACCTGTGGTAAGTCACCAAGGGTTACGGCTAGTTGCGATGCTGGCAATGCTGGTGGTAATTATGGCCGGAATAAAGGCTGCATCACCCATTGTAGTACCATTTTTACTGGCTATTTTTCTCGCTATTGTACTGAATCCGTTGGTTAAATTACTCGAGAAAATAAAAATTCCCCGCACACTGGCTATTGTCTTATTAGTCACCCTCATTATTTTACTGATGGCACTACTCTTTAGCCGCCTGGGTTCCTCATTAAATGAGTTCGCCCGATCATTACCGCAATATCGCGGTATGATGCTGGAAAAAATGCGCGAGCTGCAAGAGTTCGCCATGCGCTTTAATATCGAATTCTCGGTGGATGACATCATGAAACATGTCGATCCTAGCACTGCGGTGAACTTTGTTACTCGGCTGCTTAGCCATCTTTCCGGTGCCATGGCCAGCACGTTCTTGTTGCTGATGACCGTGGTGTTTATGTTATTTGAAGTAGAACGCCTGCCTTATAAAATGCAGTTGATGTTTGATAATCCAGAGCAGGGTAATGCTATCCTCAAACGTGCGCTAAATGGTGTAACCCACTATCTGGTCATCAAAACAGTTATTAGTATCGCGACGGGGATTGTTATTTGGCTATTCCTGGCGGCGATGGGCGTCAGATTTGCTTTCCTATGGGGACTGCTGGCTTTTGTCCTGAATTACATACCTAATATCGGTTCAGTATTGGCTGCTATTCCGCCCATTATTCAGGCGCTGCTGTTTAACGGCTTTGCCGATGCTTTTGCGGTAACGTGCGGCTATATTCTAATCAATCTGATTGGCGGCAATATTATTGATCCACGTATGATGGGCCGTGGCTTGGGGTTATCAACACTGGTGGTATTCTTATCACTGATTTTCTGGGGCTGGCTATTAGGGCCTATTGGTATGTTGCTCTCCGTCCCCTTAACCATCATTGCCAAAATTGCACTTGAACTAACCCCTGCGGGCTATAAATTTGCAGTTTTGCTGAGTGATGGTAAACCGAGCAAAGCAGAGTAGTACAGATCAGTGGTTATCAGCTTGGGGCCTCGGGTGGATTGATACCCGTAGGCCCACTAGAGAGAAGAGAGAGTAGCGTAGACCTATTAATTAAACTAATAGAAAAAGAAATAAATATCTAACGCCAGCAAAATCAACCATAGGCAGATATAGAGCAGTAGGTGCTCTCGTACATTATTGATAACCATCGAGAGCAATTTATTTAACATGCTGACTGCCTGCGGTTAAAATCGTTGCTCATTATAGAGATTTTTAATTTAGCAAACAATAAGCTAGCAGATTAAATTCCGGTATCCTGAAGCTTGCAAGGTGAGAGGGCGTTTAGATAGCCAGAGTAATAAGATAGTCAGTAGTTGAGGTCTCTTTTCATTAAAATTATCAAATCAAATGTAACCGTTTTTCTAACCGCAATCTATCTCTAGCTATATTAATCCGGCTACATTTTCTATCAAAATTACTTATATATCGACTTAATTAATTTAGTATAAATATTTAAAAACATTATAGATAAAGCACAGCTCTAGCCGATTTCTAACTTTGATTTTCTCGGTAATATGCCGTTTATGTGAATAAACGGTGCTATCACTGATATTCAATTTTCGGGCAATCCGGTAATTAGGCATCTCCATCATCCAGTAGCACATCACTTTATGCTCTTGTGGGCTGAACAGTGATGATGGGTAAGGCGAGTGCGGTTTACGCATCTCATTTGAGATATTCGCAAGCTTTTGCAGTAGCCCCGGTAAATACCTTTTTGCCAAAATTGAGACTGAATCAGTCAAGGGAATTGGCGTTTCACTGAATGGATAGGATGCATCCAGATAAATATAGATTTTAGCTTGACCACAACAACTTAAAAATTGTTCGAGTAATGGGCAGTAGCCACCGAAGCGGCAATATTTGGTAAGATTAACAATTATTATATCTGGAGCGAAATCATTAACAGTCAATGTCGCCTGCTCAACAGTAGGCGAATCCATTAAATTAAGCGATACAGAGCTATCAAAATAAGTATTTACCCCTGATCGGGTATAAAAACATTCATCAATAATTAATATTTTCATGAGACATACATCCTTGTCTAACTGCAACCATACCTGGCTGCATACAAGGATAAGGTAGTCCTCAGATGCCTTAAACGTCAATTCGGGATTATCGACTTATTTCCACGGAATGCACGAGCAAATATTACTATTACCATTAATAGGGTGATACTTTATACCAAAAAGTAGGTATAAATAATACAAATAAAACCAGGCGAGCTATTTGTTATTAAAATAGTCGCCGGTAAGAATATATGGCTTGAGGGTCAGTTCTCAGGCTAGGAATGAGTAAAGCGAGACAAAGAAAAAGCAGAGATATCAATGGGGGAAGGTCTGTTTTGTGCGAAGAGCGCCGCTACCTCTCCCAATGCCGTCGCAAATTTAAATCCATGGCCACTTAAACCCGTTATCACCATAATATTCTGGTTATCAGGTAGCGTATCAATGATGAAGTCTTCATCGGGGCTCATATCATAGCTACATGCGGCACCACGCAGGCAGACGCCAACACCGGGTAAGAAATTCCGTAAAAACCCAAAAACTTCCGTGCCATCTTCTGCATAGCTGCCAAAAGGTTTGCGCTGGGCTGCTGATTCGATAGGTTGCCCGCCATTATGCTTGCCGAGTTTAAGCTCCTCATTTTGTGAGGGAAAACCGTAATAATGGATGTTATCTGGTGTTTCTACGGTAAATGCCGGGAAATGATTCCCTTCGCTGTAGCGGCCATCGGCATGATGCCAGGAGAAAACTTTGCGTATTGCTGTCACTGGCAATGCAGGTAACAACTCTTTGACCCATGTGCCTGCGGTGATGACGACTTTTTTAGCGCTGTAAGTACCATCAATGGTTACGACATCTACCCCCTCATCCAGAGGGATAATCGCCGTGACCGGGCAATTGAATAAGATACCGCAGCCAGCCTCAGTGACCGCCTTAATCAATGTTTTGATGGCTAATTCTGAACGCAAAAAACCCGCCTGTGGTTCAAACACACCAACATAATTATCCGGTACAGTAAATACCGGCCATTTTTCACGGACCTGCGCCGCCGTTAACGTCTCTACCGGCAAATGATACTGTTGCGCGCTGTGTTGTGCATTTTGCAGGAAAATTGAATCATCTGGCCCCAAATTAAGCACGCCACTGGCCTGAAATAATTTCTCACCCGTTTCGGCTGACAGTTGATCCCAAAGCGCTTGAGCACGCAATACTAAGGGCACATATTTCTCGCCTTCACCATATGCATGGCGAATGATTCGGGTGTCGCCGTGGTGGCTGCCAGCCTGATGGGGCGGCATCGCACTATCAATCATTAATACGTTTAAACCGGCTTGTGAGGCATAGTAGCCAGCGGCAGAGCCGACAGAGCCACTGCCAATGACAATTAAATCGTAATCCATATTTTGCACCTTGGAGAATATCGTTGCTGGCTTAATTCAATACGTTTTGGATTGGCTGCGCGTATTTATCGTGGTAATTACCAAAACGATTTCAATTTAGAAACAATAAAAACTAAAACGATAGTAATAGCATGGGAGTGAGGGGAGAAAAAGGGGTGTTAGCCCTATGGCGATGGGAGTGGTTAATAAAAAGGCACCAAGTGATATTCACTGGTGCCTGTTTTTGAGAGTATTGAACAATTAACTGGTGAACAAAAATTAATGCTTGCGGTGATCAAGATCTTGATATTCTGATGACTCAATTTTAGCAATGCCTGCTTCTAAGATATTGATTAATTGGCGTGCAACATCGGTCGTTAACCAGAGTGTTCTATCAACCAGTGCATCTTCTGGCGGTTGATCCATGGAAGACAGGTAATGAAGACGTATCATCATCGCGTCGTATACATCTACCGTGCTGATATCCCAACCTACAAGCGGGTGAGTCTGAATAACTTCATCATTTCTGTCCATAAAGACCCCTTATATAGTAGTTACTGACTGGAGTGACTAATGAGGATCAATGCGGCTCTTTATCAAGTGAGCTTTTTCAGTATACGCAACGGCTAATAAATGTGGTGTATTATCCACGGATCTTTACAAATTATTTATTTTCTGATGATTAATTAATCGAAAGCGAGTGATTGAAGTACGGGGAGAAAGGGGGGAGTTACCCATCGATATAAAAAAGCCGAGGAGCGACCCCCGGCAAAAACAGCATTGATGTGGGTTATTTTGCGTCAAACCAATCGTCAGCGCTTTCCCATATTTCTTGTAATATCTCAGAGATCAGGTCCTTATCTGTTTTAGAGCCGCCCAAAACAGAAAGGTTATTTGCTCCAGCGTAACGCACTTGTACTGTGGTGCTAGTGTCCGGGAATTTCGCATCCAGTCGCTGACTTAATTCATTGGTTAGCGCTTCGATAGCACCTGCGGGTAACTGGTTTTTTTTATCAATACTGACTTCAACACGCATATCTGGCCCTCCGAATATTTATACTGGCTATTTATACAGTGTATGTATTCAGGTTGCAACTGACTGAGATAAAAATCTTCAAGGGCAGGGATGGAACACCCTACCCTGATCATTATCAGCCTTTAACTGACCAGTTAATGCTTTGACCGGCTAGATAAGGGACGATCGATTCATTCCCCAGCGGTATCTCTTCCGGTTGCTGGCAGGGAGTTCGAACCAACTCAACAAAATCGTCGTTAACCGGCAGACCATAGAAGCGTGGACCATTTAAGGAGCAGAATGCTTCCAAATGTTGCAGCGCGTTCATCTCTTCGAAAACGGTCGTATAAGCAGGCAGCGCTGATGGTGCATTGAACACACCAGCACAGCCGCAGGATGACTCTTTACGGTGTTTGGCGTGTGGAGCTGAGTCGGTTCCAAGGAAGAGACGATCTGAGCCACTGGCGACAGCCTGACGCAATGCTTCTTGGTGTGTGCTGCGCTTCAGTATTGGCAGACAGAATAAATGGGGGCGAATTCCACCAACCAACATATGATTTCGGTTAAACATCAGATGTTGCGGGGTGATGGTAGCACCAAGGAAACGATTGCCTGCCAGCACGTAATCAGCGGCATCTTTGGTGGTGATATGCTCAAAGACCATCTTCAGTTCGGGGAACTTGCGGCGGATCGGTTCCATAATTTGATCAATAAAACGCGCTTCGCGATCGAAGATATCGACAGCGGCGTCTGTGACTTCACCATGGATAAGCAGTGGCATACCCATTTTTTGCATTTGCTCAAACAATGGATAAATCGCTGGGATATCGGATACACCATGATTTGAGTTGGTGGTGGCATTGGCTGGATAGAGTTTTGCCGCCGTAAATACGCCTTGCTCAAAACCGGCGGTCAACTCATTGACATCAAGTGAATCGGTCAGATAACAAGTCATCAACGGTGTGAATTTATGCCCAACCGGCACGGCCGCCAGAATACGGTCCCGATACGCAATAGCACTGGCAACAGTGGTAATGGGGGGGGCCAGATTCGGCATAACAATAGCTCTGGCAAACACCTCGGAGGTATAAGGCAGCACGGTACTGAGCATTTCGTCATCACGCAAGTGAATATGCCAGTCATCTGGGCGGCGAATTTTCAGGGTTTGGGGTTGTGCAGTCATTCAACGAGCTCCGCAGTGATGATGAGATTTCAGGTTTTTTGTACTGTTTCCGGCGGGGTGTAAGGATAAGCGGAAAGTGCGCAGGATGCATCTGATTGTTAGGGTTAAGTTGAAAACATTGTGAGTGGTGAGTTGAAAATAACGCAAAAAGGGCATCTTATAGAAGGGCTCTAGGTGAAATTGCCCGTTAAGATGAGCGATTGATTAGCCGTAAATAGACGAATTGAATGTACTGTATGGGAGAATTACGATGGAAGTCCGTGTTATTGCCAGTTTAGTGGCCAAGCCTGAATTTGTTAATGAAGTCAGAGAGGCGGTTCATCAGATTATAGAACCGAGTCGTGAGGAGAAGGGGAATCTACAATATGATCTCCATGCTGAAAACGACCAAAATGGTTCTTTTGTGTTTTTCGAGCGATGGGCCTCTGCTGAAGCATTGGAAAAACATAATAAAGCGCAACATTTCATCGATTTTGTCAAATCGATAGAGGGTAAGCTGGAAAGCCTTGAAATCAAGAAACTGAAACAGATAGCCTAAAAGTGATATAAAAACCCGCCGAAGCGGGTTTTATTTTGCATATTGCTTTTAACAATAGTGCATTTATTCGACTGATTGTGGTTTGGTCGCAGGGGCTGTTGCCTGAGTGGCGGCTGCATGCCCGCCAGCAGAACCTTTACCTGCAAAATCAAAGGCTGGACGTTCCCAATGACCTTTGGCTTGCGACTCCGGCGCATACTCAGGTGCCGGTGCTTTGGTCATCGGTGCAGAGGCGTAGTGTTTGAATAACACGCCTTCTGGATGCGCGATAGCTGGCTGTTGCGGTGCCACAGCAACTGGCGTTGCATCGACGACAGGTTCAGCTACATGCACCTCTTCAGTGACACTCTCTTCGGCGACGGTGTTAGCTTCAGTCAGGTTCGGCTCTTCAACTGACTCAACAACAATTGGCTCTTCAGCAACAACCGTCTCTTCAGCAACAATAGTCTCTTCAGCAACAATAGTCTCTTCAACAACAGCCGTCTCAGCGGCAACTGGCGCCTCAACGATAGTCTCTGCAACGACGGGCTCTTGTGCCACCACCGCTTCTTCAACTGCTGTCTCAACAACCTGAATCTCTTCAACCACAGCTTCTGGCTCGATTGTGTTTTCGCTGACAGTTTCTGGCGTGATAGATTCTTCTACGACAGGGGCTGCTTCAATCGCTGCAATGGTTTCAGTTTCTGCTACCACTTCGGCAACTGGCTCAGCGATAACGTCAGGCACAACAACAGGAGCACGACCTGGAACGGCGGCAGCCGATGATGATGAACCTCCGGGCTTATGTTGCGGCGCGGGTGTCGGAGCAACAGCTTCAGTCACTGCTGCGACAACCACTGGCGCTGCAATTATTGCAGCTGGAACAGTTACCGGTGCTTCGACTGCGGGCGTTTCAACTACCGCAAATTCTACTGCGGCAACGTCGACTGGCAACTGTTCTTCAACCGGATTTTCAACAAACGCAGCTTGCTCAAATGGCTGAGCGACCGGATAACGAACCCAAACTTTACCTGACGCCATTTCTGGTGAGGCGAAAGCACCCGCCAGAGGCATAGCAGATTGAGTCGGGTAGCGTTCATCACGATAGCGACGACGGCGTTGACCACTCACGCGCAGGTGACGAGGTGAACGGCGAGAGCGACGCGGCATACCATTTTCATTGTTGGCATTACGATCGTTAGTCGCTTCATCATCTGCCTGAGCAGTTGCTTGCGGCAGCAACTTCACCTCTTCCTGCACGACTGGCGTAGCAAAAGTAGCGACTGGTAAGCTAGCAGGGGCAACCTGTGAGGTGCTTTCCTGAGCATTCAACTCATCGTTCGCCGATTGAATACGGACTTTCTGATTCAATTGGCGACGTTGACGACGTTGCATCACCTGTTGGCGTTCTTCTTGCTCAGGTTGTGCTTCTTCGACACTGACGACGGGAACATCAAGGTTAGCTTTAACATCCTGCGGTGCCTGACGTTTGTCGTCCTGACGACGGCGCTGGCGATCACCACGACGTTGCGGCTGCTCTTCGCGCTGCTCTTTATCGGCATCAACAATGTCAGTTGATGCTGGTGCTACAGCAGTTTGTTGAGTTGGACGCTTATTATTGCGGCGTTGATCTTCACGACCCTCGCGATTGACATTGTCGCGGCCATTGTTGTCGCGAGCACTGTTGTCACGAGCACTGTTATCTCGGTTCGCGTTATCACGGCCATTATTATCACGGCTAGCGTTATCACGACCTTCGCGTGGTGTGCGGTCACCGCGATCTTTACGGCCACTGTTTTGGCGGCGTGGATTGCGGCGATCATTACGACGAGTTTCGCTAGCTTCGGTTTTTTCAACTTCAACCGGTTTAACTTCGGCTTCTGCTGATGTAGCGAAGATGCCTTTCAGACCGGTGAACAGGCGGCTAAAGAAGCCTGGTTGTTCACCGGTGGTAGAAGCCGTAGCCTGTGGCGCAGCTGTTGGTTTAGCACTGGTGGCAGCCGGTGTTGATTCCGGTGGCACTTCCGTCGGTAAAGAGAAGGTCGCCAGCGCCGGTTGTTCTGGGCGCTTACGCTCAATGGTGGCTTCTTCCTGCGGCTGCGCCATTTCTGCTTCATGCAGTTGTGGCAACAGGTAGCTAAGGGAAGGAACTTCCTCACCTTTACGTACCCGAAGGACAGAGTAGTGCGGTGTCTGCATCTGATCGTTTGGCACGATCACTGCACGTACGCCGCCTTGACGTTTCTCAATGGCGTTCACTGATTCACGTTTTTCATTTAGCAGGTACGAAGCTATCTGTACCGGCACAATGGCGTGAACTTCATGGGTGTTCTCTTTCAGCGCTTCTTCTTCAATCAAACGCAGAATAGAGAGTGACAGGGATTCGTTATCGCGCACTGTCCCGGTGCCGCTACAGCGTGGGCACACGTGGTGGCTTGACTCACCCAATGATGGGCTGAGACGCTGACGGGACATTTCCAGCAAACCAAAGCGGGAGATACGGCCAATCTGGATACGGGCGCGGTCCTGACGGACGGCATCGCGTAAACGGTTTTCCACTTCACGTTGATGACGCACTGGGGTCATATCGATGAAGTCGATAACAATCAGGCCACCCAAGTCACGCAAACGTAACTGACGAGCAATTTCATCAGCAGCTTCAAGGTTGGTGTTGAAGGCTGTTTCTTCGATATCACCCCCACGGGTAGCCCGTGCGGAGTTGATATCAATCGCGGTCAGGGCTTCGGTAGTATCGATAACGATAGAACCACCTGATGGCAGACGCACTTCGCGCTGGAATGCAGATTCAATCTGCGACTCAATCTGGTAGTGGCTGAACAGTGGGATTTCACCACTATAGAGCTTGATTTTGCTGCTGAAATCCGGGCGACCTAATGCGGCGATATGCTCTTTCGCCAACTCGAGAACTTTCGGGTTGTCGATCAGAATTTCACCGATATCTGGGCGCAGGTAGTCACGGAAAGCGCGGACAATCACATTACTTTCCTGATGGATCAGGAACGGCGCAGGGCGACCTTCCGCCGCTTTTTTAATCGCATCCCAGTGCTTCAGGCGGAATGACAAGTCCCATTGCAGCGCGTCGGCAGATTTGCCAACGCCCGCAGTACGGACAATCAGACCCATGCCATCAGGCAATTGCAGAGAGGATAGGGCCTCTTTCAGTTCTGTGCGGTCATCACCTTCGATGCGGCGAGAGATACCACCGGCACGTGGGTTGTTTGGCATCAAAACTAAATAGCTGCCAGCCAGGCTGATGAAAGTCGTTAGTGCGGCACCTTTATTGCCACGTTCCTCTTTATCAACCTGAACAATAACTTCTTGGCCTTCGCGCAGCACATCTTTGATGTTCGGGCGGCCATGGGAAGAGTAATTACTAGGGAAATATTCGCGAGAAATTTCTTTTAGTGGCAGGAAACCATGTCGTTCAGCGCCGTAATCAACAAAAGCGGCTTCCAGACTGGGTTCGATTCGGGTGATTTTACCTTTGTAAATATTCGCTTTTTTCTGTTCATGGCCTGGACTTTCAATATCCAAATCATACAGCCGCTGTCCATCTACAAGGGCAACACGCAACTCTTCTTGCTGAGTTGCGTTAATCAACATTCTTTTCATCTTTACTTACTCGTTATTTTTACATTGGCGTTAGAACTGCGGGCAAAATAACCTCATGGTCGGATAAACCGATGACCCCGAGTCTTCTAGCAAAGTCGTCAACCTCACGGTTGTCGCCTGCATAGGGGCGCATTATTTCGGTAAGCCTGTGTCTCGTTCTGAAAAACAGCGCTTTTATATAACGGGCAGCTTCTGAATATAAGACAACAGAGCTTTACCCACTTGCCGACCAAGCTGCAACCCGCAGCCCGCTAATTGCTTGATTTCACATTACGTCTTACGCCATTGCTGCGTTTTTGTGTGATCAGGCAAATCTTTTTATTCCACAAGTCTCTTGGTCTAACGAGAATCAACGCAGAATTACTATCATTATTCCATTGCTGACACTGATATAGCAAGATGACTTTACCTGTCTACATAAAGATTATTTTACTGTTTCCACAGTGTTGGCGGCTATCGTTGTCTTATTAAACAATAAATGTGCGCAAACGTTATCTCTAAATAGTCAGAATGACAGTTAAGCACATAAAAAGGGGTGGCGCTAATTCCTCGGTGTATTTAGAATCGCGCCCCATGAAAACGAATAATCCAGCAGTGCAATTAATAACCATATCTGCCGATGAAGCGGGCCAGCGGATCGATAACTTTTTGCTCACCAAATTGAAAGGTGTGCCCAAAAGTATGATCTACCGTATCGTGCGCAAAGGTGAGGTTCGCGTTAATAAAGGACGCATTAAGCCAGAATATAAGTTGGCTGACGGTGATGTGGTGCGCGTACCACCGGTACGCGTTGCGGAACGTGAAGAGATTCAGGTATCAGCTAAACTTGATAAAGTCGCGGCGCTGGCCAATTGCATCTTATTTGAGGACGATTATCTCTTGGTGCTGAACAAGCCTTCCGGCACGGCGGTACATGGCGGCAGTGGTTTGAGTTTCGGTGTGATTGAAGCATTGCGTGCTCTGCGCCCTGAAGCCCGCTTCCTGGAGTTGGTTCACCGCCTTGACCGCGACACCTCGGGTGTCTTGCTGGTCGCCAAGAAACGCTCGGCGTTACGCTCTTTGCATGAGCAGTTGCGCTTGAAAGGGATGCAGAAAGATTATCTGGCACTAGTTCGTGGTCAGTGGCAATCCCACTGCAAAGCGGTGCAGGCACCTTTGCTGAAAAATATTATGCAAAGTGGCGAGCGGGTGGTAAAAGTCAGCAGTGAAGGCAAGCCTTCAGAAACGCGCTTTAAAGTAGAAGAGCGTTTTGAGCACGCGACGCTGGTTAAAGCTAGCCCAATCACGGGCCGTACCCACCAGATTCGCGTTCATGCGCTACATGCAGGTCATCCAATCGCTTTCGATGATCGCTATGGTGATCGTGAGTTTGATCAACAATTGCAAGGAACTGGGCTGCATCGTCTATTCCTGCATGCCGCGGCATTACGTTTTGAGCACCCGAATACCGGTGAAACAATGCGCATTGAAGCACCGCTGGATAATCAGTTACACCATTGCTTGCTGATACTGCGTAAGAAAGCAGCCGTTTAAAGCCGTTTATAGTAATGGATTTACCCCTTGCTCAATTAACATTTGGGTGAGGGCAATGAGTGGCAGGCCGATGAGGGTGTTTGGATCACGGCCTGACAAACGCTCAAATAATGTAATGCCCAACCCTTCACTTTTAAAACTGCCGGCACAATTCCACGGTTGTTCTCGTGTCAAATAGCCATTTATCTCCGCTTCGCTTAAGGTGCGGAAATAGACGTCAAAGGTTTCACAAAGGCAATTAATGGTGCCGGTTGCCGTATTTAGCAGCGCTAAGCCGGTATAAAAAGTGACACATTGCCCGCTGGCTTGCTGTAATTGTTTCACCGCATTGGCATGATTGTGGGGTTTTCCGACGATTTCTCCGTTAATCACACAAACTTGATCTGAGCCTATAATCCTATGTTGTGGGTAACGCACCGCCAGCGCTTGTGCCTTTGCGAGCGCTAGCCGTTGCACCAATGCGTCAGCGGCCTCCCCCTGCAGTGGCGTCTCATCGGCCTCCGGCGCGGCGGTAATAAAGGGTAATTGCAGCTTTTCGAGCAAGGTGCGGCGATAAGATGAGGTCGAAGCAAGAACCAGTTGCGGCATAATATTTTCCATAAACCGTGGCGTAATTTAATCAGACATTTTAAACTGTCTGCCGCTTCGGAAGCGAATATTGGTGAAAGGTGCAGTAAAACGGCCTTTTTCTTTGACTCTATGTCGTTACAAAGTTAATATGCGCGCCCTATGCAAAAGGTAAAATTACCCCTGACCATTGATGCGGTTCGTACCGCTCAGAAACGTTTAGATTACGCAGGTATCTATTCGCCTGAGCAGGTTACACGAGTAGCCGACTCAGTGGTAAGTGTGGACAGCGATGTCGTGGCCTCATTATCGTTTAATATCGATAATCAGCGTCTGGCGGTTATTACAGGTCATGCGGACGTCGATGTAACATTGATGTGTCAGCGCTGCAATAACACGTTTGCACACCATGTTCACACAACGTATTGTTTTAGCCCGATCGTCAATGATGAGCAGGCTGAAGCATTACCGGAAGCGTACGAGCCGATCGAAGTCGACGAATTTGGCGAAGTTGATCTGCTGGCAATGATTGAAGACGAAATTATTCTTTCACTGCCTGTCGTTCCGGTACATGATTCTGAACACTGTGAAGTGTCCGAGGCGGACATGGTATTTGGTAAACTGCCTGCAGAGGTGGAGAAACCCAATCCATTTGCCGTATTAGCCAGTTTAAAGAAAAGTAATTAAGGAGTAAGGTCAATGGCCGTACAACAGAACAAACCAACTCGTTCCAAACGTGGCATGCGCCGTTCACACGATGCGCTGACCACTGCCACTCTGTCTGTGGACAAAACTTCCGGTGAAACTCACCTGCGTCACCACATCACAGCCGACGGTTTCTACCGTGGCCGCAAGGTTATCGGCTGAGTAGTACTTGCTGATCTTTAGCAAGGCGATACCTTGACTTGTCTAACCCTGGCGTTAGATGCAATGGGTGGGGACTTCGGTCCCTGCGTCACAGTGCCTGCTTCATTGCAGGCACTGGCCTCTAATCCACAGCTAAAACTCTTGCTGGTCGGGGTTCCCGACACCCTCACTCCGTTACTTGTTAATGCCGCTCCTTTGTTGCTGGAGAGGTTGCAGGTCATCCCTGCTGAGCATGTTATTGCCAGCGATGCTAAACTCTCACAAGCTATTCGTGCCAGCCGCGGTACTTCTATGCGTATCGCATTGGAATTAGTCAAAAACGGAGACGCCCAGGCTTGTGTTAGCGCAGGGAACACTGGGGTATTGATGGGGTTGGCGAAGATGATGATCAAGCCACTGGATGGCATAGAACGCCCGGCGTTGATGAGTGTCATCCCAAATCAACAGCGCAGTAAGACAGTGGTATTAGATTTAGGCGCTAACGTTGAATGTGATAGTACAATGTTGGTGCAATTTGCTGTCATGGGATCGGTGATGGCAGAAGAAGTTGTTGGAATTACGAACCCGCGTGTTGCTTTGCTTAATATTGGCGAAGAGGAGACCAAGGGGCTAGATAATATCCGCGAAGCCGCCGCAGTATTAAAAAATACACCGGCAATCAATTATATTGGTTATCTGGAAGGCAATGATTTGCTGACGGGCAAGACTGATGTAATGGTTTGTGACGGCTTCGTGGGTAACGTCACTCTAAAGACCATGGAAGGTGTGATAAGAATGTTCTTGTCACTGCTCAAATCATCGGGCGAAGGCAGTAAGCAATCCTGGTGGCTTAAACTCATTGGGCGCTGGCTGCAAAAACGTGTGGCAAAGCGGTTCGGTCATTTGAACCCCGACCAGTATAATGGTGCATGTCTGTTAGGATTACGGGGCATCGTAATCAAGAGTCACGGTGCGGCGAATCAACGAGCATTCGCAGTCGCCATCGAACAGGCTGTACAGGCGGTGCAGCGGCAAGTCCCTCAACGGATTGCCGCGCGCCTTGAAGCGGTACTACCCAAGAGTGACTGATCGTACATGTATACTAAGATTCTCGGTACGGGGAGTTATCTGCCCGTACAAGTGCGCAGTAATGCTGATTTAGAAAAAATGGTGGATACATCGGACGAGTGGATTGTCACCCGGACAGGTATTCGTGAACGACGTATTGCCGGGCTGGATGAAACCGTGGCGACCATGGGTTTCCATGCGGCAGAAAAAGCCTTGGAAATGGCCGGCATTGATAAAGACGAAATTGGTCTAATCATCGTTGCAACTACCTCGTCAAGCCATGCTTTCCCAAGCTCGGCCTGTCAGGTACAGCAAATGCTGGGCATCAAAGATGCCGCCTCTTTCGATTTGGCTGCGGCCTGTGCAGGTTTTACCTATGCACTCAGTGTTGCTGATCAGTACGTTAAAAGCGGGGCGGTCAAACATGCCATCGTGATCGGTTCAGATGTACTATCTCGCGCGCTGAACCCTGAAGACCGAGGCACAATTATTCTGTTTGGTGATGGCGCAGGCGCTGTCGTGCTGGGCAGATCCGAGCAGCCGGGTATCATTTCGACTCATCTGCATGCAGATGGTCGTTATGGCGAATTGCTCGCACTGCCGTATCAGGATCGCCAACAGCAAGACCAACCCGCCTATGTCACGATGGCCGGGAATGAAGTCTTTAAAGTTGCGGTGACTGAGCTTGCCCACATTGTGGATGAGACATTGCAGGCCAATAATCTGGATCGCTCAGCGCTGGATTGGTTGGTGCCACATCAGGCTAACCTGCGTATTATCAGCGCAACGGCTAAAAAATTAGGCATGGGGATGGATAAAGTGGTGATCACGCTTGATCGTCATGGCAACACCTCGGCGGCATCAGTACCAGCGGCGTTTGACGAAGCAGTACGAGATGGGCGTATTCAACGTGGGCAGTTAGTGCTGCTGGAAGCGTTTGGCGGTGGCTTTACCTGGGGCTCTGCGCTGGTTCGTTTTTGATTCAATAGCGACTCTTTTGATTTAACAGGAATGCAGAATGTCGAAATTTGCTTGTGTTTTTCCAGGTCAGGGCTCTCAATCCCTTGGCATGCTGGCCGATTTGGCCGCACAATTTCCGATAGTTGAAGCAACCTTCAGTGAAGCATCATCGGTACTGGGTTACGACCTGTGGCAGTTGGTGCAACAAGGCCCAGCAGAAGAGCTGAATAAAACGTGGCAAACACAGCCTGCATTGCTGACGGCCTCGGTGGCTATCTGGCGTGTTTGGCAGCATCAAGGTGGTCAATTGCCTGCGATGATGGCCGGCCATAGTCTGGGTGAATATTCAGCTCTGGTTTGTGCCGGGGTACTGGATTTCAAACAGGCGGTGAGTCTGGTTGAACTGCGCGGTAAACTGATGCAAGAAGCCGTACCCGAAGGGACTGGCGCGATGTACGCAATTATTGGGCTGGATAATGAATCCATTGCCAAAGCCTGCGAAGAGTCTGCTCAAGGGCAGGTTGTCTCACCGGTCAACTTTAACTCACCGGGTCAGGTGGTTATTGCGGGTAACAAAGAGGCGGTCGAGCGTGCCGGTGCCGCTTGTAAGGCTGCTGGCGCAAAACGTGCCTTACCTTTGCCGGTCAGCGTGCCATCCCATTGTGCGTTGATGAAACCTGCGGCGGATAAGCTGGCAGCAGCCCTGGAAAATATTGAGTTCCAGGCACCGCTATTCCCTATTGTGAATAACGTAGATGTGAAAACTGAAGTGTCACCAGAAGCTATCCGTAGTGCGTTGGTGCGCCAGTTATATAATCCGGTACGTTGGACAGAAAGTGTTGAATTTATGGCGTCAGAAGGTGTTGAGCTGCTGTTAGAAGTTGGGCCGGGTAAGGTCTTGACTGGCTTAACCAAGCGTATCGTTGATACTTTGGCTGCAGCGCCGGTAAACGATGTTGCCACGCTAACGAGTGCGCTTGAAAACCAAGAAAGAGGATAACATGAGCTTCGAAGGAAAAATTGCGCTGGTAACAGGCGCTAGCCGCGGTATCGGCCGGGCGATTGCAGAGTTATTGGCTGAACGTGGTGCCCGTGTTATTGGTACAGCGACCAGTGAAAAGGGTGCACAAGCGATTAGCGCCTACCTGGGCGATAGTGGCAAAGGTTTAATGCTAAATGTCGTGGACCCAGCATCAATCGAGTCAGTTTTGGCAACGATTCGTGCGGAATTTGGCGAAGTCGACATTTTAGTGAATAATGCAGGTATTACGCGTGATAACCTGCTGATGCGTATGAAGGACGAAGAGTGGCAAGATATTATTGACACCGATCTGACTTCCGTATTCCGTCTGTCAAAAGCGGTAATGCGCGCTATGATGAAAAAGCGGTTTGGGCGTATCATCACCATCGGGTCTGTAGTTGGGACAATGGGCAATGCGGGGCAGGTTAACTACGCGGCAGCTAAAGCGGGTCTGATCGGTTTTAGCAAGTCTTTGGCGCGTGAGGTTGCTTCACGTGGCATTACTGTCAACGTTGTGGCACCTGGCTTTATTGAGACAGACATGACGACGGCGTTGACAGATGATCAACGCGCAGGCATTTTAGCCCAGGTACCAGCTAACCGGCTTGGGCAAGCTAAAGAAATCGCCAGCGCTGTTGCATTTTTAGCCTCTGACGAGGCCAGCTACATCTCTGGTGAAACATTACATGTCAATGGCGGCATGTATATGATTTAAAAATCACGAAAGTATTTGCGTTATTTGGGGTGGAAACCGCAAAATAGCGTAAAATCGTGGTTTGACCAGCCGAGATTTAGTTGCATCTTTTTCAACATTTTATACACTACGAAAACCATCGCGAAAGCGAGTTTTGATAGGAAATTTAAGAGTATGAGCACTATCGAAGAACGCGTTAAGAAAATCATCGTTGAACAACTGGGTGTTAAAGAAGACGAAGTGAAGAACAGTGCTTCTTTCGTTGAAGATCTTGGCGCGGATTCTCTGGACACCGTTGAGCTGGTAATGGCTCTGGAAGAAGAATTTGATACTGAGATTCCAGACGAAGAAGCAGAGAAAATCACTACTGTTCAGGCAGCTATTGATTTTATCAACGCTAATCAGCAGTAAGCGAACATGCTTTTAGTTTAGATAGTTAGGCGGTCATTCGACCGCCTAAGTTTTTTTTGTCCTAAGCGTTATTTTCCCTCCTTGGAGGACAACCGTGTCTAAGCGTCGAGTTGTTGTGACTGGACTGGGCATGTTGTCTCCTGTCGGTAATACAGTCGAATCCACATGGAAAGCTGTTCTTGCCGGGCAGAGTGGCATCAGCCTGATCGACCATTTCGATACTAGTGCCTATGCAACGCGATTTGCTGGCTTAGTAAAAGATTTTAATTGTGAAGATTACATTTCGCGTAAAGATGCACGCAAAATGGATGCTTTCATACAGTACGGTGTCGCCGCTGGTATGCAAGCGATGCAAGACTCCGGACTTGAAGTGACAGAAGCCAATGCACCTCGTATCGGTGCCGCGATTGGCTCGGGTATTGGTGGCTTGGGTCTGATTGAAGAAAACCACGCCTCATTGGTGAATGGTGGGCCACGTAAAATTAGCCCGTTCTTCGTGCCTTCAACCATTGTTAACATGATTGCCGGCCACTTGACCATTATGTATGGTTTGCGTGGGCCAAGCATCTCTATTGCGACTGCATGTACTTCTGGTGTGCACAACATCGGTCACGCGGCACGTATCATTGCTTACAATGATGCTGATGTCATGGTGGCGGGTGGGGCTGAAAAAGCCAGTACGCCATTGGGTGTCGGTGGTTTTGGTGCTGCTCGAGCACTCTCTACTCGCAACGATAACCCACAGGCAGCAAGTCGCCCATGGGATAAAGACCGTGACGGTTTCGTGCTGGGTGATGGCGCAGGCATGATGGTGTTGGAAGAGTACGAACACGCGAAGAGACGTGGTGCGAAAATCTATGCTGAAGTTGTTGGCTTTGGTATGAGCAGCGATGCCTACCATATGACCTCTCCACCGGAAGATGGTTCTGGAGCAGCATTGGCCATGGTGAATGCTTTACGTGATGCGGGTGTGACCCCCTCTCAAATTGGTTATATCAATGCCCACGGCACATCAACTCCTGCTGGCGATAAAGCCGAAACGCAGGCAGTTAAGTCTGTATTTGGTGAAGATGCCCGTAAAGTAATGGTCAGTTCCACCAAATCCATGACTGGGCACTTACTTGGTGCAGCAGGTGCAGTTGAGTCTATCTTCACTGTGCTGGCTCTGCGTGATCAGGCCATACCCGCGACCATCAACCTGGATAACCCTGATGAAGGTTGTGATCTGGATTTTGTTCCCCATGATGCCCGCCAGATAAAAGATATGGAGTACACTCTGTGTAACTCCTTCGGCTTCGGCGGCACCAACGGCTCTTTGGTTTTCCGCAAGGTATAACCTTGGCTGTTAAGCTTCTGCTACTTAAAAGACCCGGTTTTCTGGGTCTTTTATTAGCTAAACCACCCACCCTCATAACATCCCTCAATAATAATTGTCTCAGATCTGAAAACATCCATTGGCTTAAAACTGATACTGTCAGATGACAAACAATCGCATCCCACTTAAAGAGAATCTGAATGTTCTGGATTAATGGCGTAGAGCAAAATTTGATTTCAGCTTCTGACCGTTCGGTGCAGTTTGGTGATGGCTGTTTTACCACTGCAAGGGTCTCTCACGGGCGGGTGGTGTGGCTTGATAAGCACATACTGCGCTTGCAGCTGGCGACTGAGCGCTTATTGATGCCCGCAGTAAATTGGAACGCATTGACCCAAGAAATGGTTGATGCCGGGAACCACACTGAGGAGGGGGTACTGAAGGTGATTATTAGCCGGGGTAGTGGTGGGCGCGGCTACAGTGGCACGGCTTGTCAGCATCCGACGCGAATTATTTCCCTCAGTGATTATCCGGCTCACTACCATAGTTGGCGTGAACGTGGTGTCTCACTGGCACTTAGCCCAGTACCTTTGGCGCGTAACCCCTTGCTGGCTGGCCTGAAGCATCTCAATAGACTGGAGCAAGTACTGATCCGTGCGCATCTTGAGCACACAACAGCTGATGAGGCACTGGTGCTTGACACTGAAGGTATGCTGGTGGAATGCTGTGCGGCTAACATATTTTGGCGTAAAAATGGGGTGATATTTACCCCCGATCTGAGCCAATCCGGTGTTGATGGCATCATGCGTCAACAGATTATGGTCTGCCTTGAGGCTCATGGTCGGCGGGTCGAGATTGTGGCACAACCGCCGGGTGTCCTGGCTGATGCGGATGAAGTGGTTATTTGCAATGCGCTGATGCCGCTACTGCCGGTAAATCGCGCCGATAACTGGGTTTATCATTCGCGACAACTGTTTGATTTCCTGAGCCAACATTGCTGTGATGCATGAGTGACTCAATATAGTTTTCGTGAATGCTTTTAATGTGAAGATGGCCGTCCGATGAAAATAAAAAGCACCAGAGCGATAATCCTGTTGGTGGTGATCTGTTTTGGATTACTGCTGCTGGGTTATCAAAAAGTACAGCGTTTTGCCAACCAGCCATTGGCGATTACGCAAGAGACCATTTTTAAGCTGCCGGCGGGTACCGGGCGGGTGGCATTGGAGAATTTGCTGCAACGTGATCACCTGATTAAAAATACCCGCTTATTTCCTTGGCTACTGCGTATCGAATCTGAACTGGCTAAATTCAAAGCGGGGACTTACCGCTTTACCCCCGGAATGACGGTGCGCGACATGTTGCAACTGCTGGTCAGTGGCAAAGAGGCACAATTTACCGTGCGCTTTGTTGAAGGCAAACGGCTGCGTGACTGGATGGATGAGCTGCAACAGTCAAAATATGTGAAGCATCTGCTGGAGGGAAAGAGTGACGCAGAAATCGCTAAATTGCTAGGGCTGAAAGAGAGTGAGCACCCCGAAGGCTGGCTCTACCCTGATACCTACTCCTACACTGCTGGCACCACGGATCTCGCATTACTTAAACGCGCCCATATGAAGATGGTGAAAACGGTTGATGAAATCTGGCAAGGGCGCGATAAATCATTACCTTATAAGACGCCGGGTGAACTGGTCACGATGGCGTCTATCATCGAAAAAGAGACTGCGGTAAATGAAGAGCGGACCAGAGTGGCATCGGTATTTATCAACCGCCTGCGCATAGGTATGCGGCTGCAAACCGACCCGACGGTCATTTATGGCATGGGGGATAACTATAATGGCAACATTAGTCGTAAAGACTTAGAAACCCCGACGCCTTATAATACCTACGTTATTTCCGGTCTGCCGCCGACCCCGATTGCGATGCCGGGGCTGGCATCCTTGACTGCTGCTGCGCATCCAGCCAAAACGCCTTACCTCTATTTTGTCGCGGATGGTCAGGGCGGGCATACATTTACCACCAATTTAGCCAGTCATAACCAAGCGGTGCGGGTTTATCGCCAATCGCTAAAGGATAAAAATGAACAGTAAATTTATCGTTATTGAAGGGCTTGAAGGGGCAGGGAAAACCACCGCCAAAGAGATCGTAGTTGCCACGCTGCGTGCTCAGGGGATTAACGATATTGTCTTTACCCGCGAGCCGGGAGGGACGCCGCTGGCAGAGAAGCTGCGTGATTTGATTAAGCAAGGCATTGATGGCGAAGTTCTGACAGATAAAGCAGAAGTGTTGATGCTGTATGCCGCGCGCGTGCAATTGGTTGAAAACGTGATCAAACCTGCGCTAGCCCGGGGCAGTTGGGTGGTGGGTGATCGCCATGATTTGTCGTCGCAGGCTTATCAGGGCGGAGGGCGGGGGATTGATAGCCAGCTCATGACTTCCTTGCGTGACACGGTTCTGGGTGATTTTCGCCCTGATCTGACGCTATACCTGGATTTACCGCCGGCAGTCGGTCTGGCCCGCGCCCGTGCTCGTGGCGAGTTGGATCGCATTGAACAAGAGTCACTGGCCTTTTTTGAGCGCACCCGTGCGCGCTATCTTGCCTTGGCTGCCGCTGACTCAAGAATCAAAACCATTGATGCTTCACAGCCGCTAGAACAGGTGAGCGCATCTATCAGCCAGGTACTGAGCCAATGGCTGGCTGGCCAGGAAACCTTGTAATGAAATGGTATCCTTGGCTAACGGGGCCTTATCGTCAGTTGATAGGGCAGCACATCGCCGGGCGTGGGCACCATGCACTATTGTTGCACGCGTTGCCCGGTAATGGCGAAGAGGCACTGATTTATGGCCTTAGCCGCTGGTTGATGTGCCAGCAACGCCAGGGTGAGAAAAGCTGCGGTGAATGCCACAGCTGCCGTTTGATGTTGGCGGGTAATCACCCTGACTGGTATGTGCTGGCACCGGAAAAAGGTAAAAGTAGCATTGGGGTTGAACTGGTGCGCCAGCAGATAGAGAAACTTTACTCTCATGCGCAGCAAGGTGGGGCCAAAGTGGTTTGGTTACCTCACGCCGAACAGCTGACAGATGCCGCTGCCAATGCCTTGCTGAAAACACTGGAAGAGCCGCCAGAGAAAACTTATTTTCTACTCGATTGCCACCAACCGGCAAACTTGTTAGCCACCTTACGTAGCCGCTGTTTTTACTGGTATCTGGCGTGTCCTGAGATGGCACTCAGCCTGCAATGGCTGCAACGCCAGATTCAAGCTGAACCTGTTGCGGCACTGGCGGCGCTTAAATTAAGCGAAGGTGCACCGCTGGCGGCAGAGCGTCTGTTGCAACCGGAGCGCTGGGCTGCCCGAACCACCCTATGTGACGCGCTCAGTAGCGCACTAAGTCATTCGGATCTACTGTCGCTACTACCGCAATTGAATCATGACGATGCGGCTGAGCGCTTACAGTGGCTCTCTTCGTTGCTACTGGATGCTTTGAAGTGGCAGCAGGGTGCGGGTGAGTTTGCTGTGAATCGGGATCAATTACCCCTGGTGCAACAGCTGGCACAGGCCGCTACCACGCAGATATTACTGCAATCGGCTAAGCAGCTAGCTCATTGCCGTCATCAATTATTAACTGTGGTCGGTGTCAACCGTGAATTGTTACTCACCGATCAACTGCTCAACTGGGAAACTGCACTCGCCAGTGGCAGCTATTCCACCTTATCTTCGTTGTAAATAGGTTTAATATTATGTTGTTAGTCGATTCACACTGCCATCTTGATAGCCTTGATTACCAGACGTTGCACAGCAGCGTTGATGATGTATTAGCCAAAGCGAATGCGCGGGATGTGGGCTTTGTGCTGGCGGTTGCCACCACTTTACCAGGTTTTTCAGCCATGACAGCACTGATTGGCGAACGCAAAGATGTGGCATTCTCATGTGGTGTTCATCCGCTTAATCTTGACGGTGGCTATGATTTTCAGCAGTTGAGAGTGCTGGCGGCGGCAGACAATGTGGTCGCCATGGGTGAGACGGGGCTGGATTACTTTTATCAGCAAGATAATATCCCACTGCAACAAGCCTCCTTTCGCGAGCATATTCGTATCGGCCGTGAATTGAACAAACCGGTTATCGTGCATACCCGTGATGCGCGCGAAGATACCCTCGCCATTTTACGTGAAGAGCAAGCTCAAGAGTGTGGTGGCGTTTTACACTGCTTTACAGAAGACAAAGCGACCGCCGCCACTCTGCTGGACTTGGGTTTTTATATCTCCTTCTCGGGGATCCTCACCTTTCGCAATGCAGAACAGTTGCGTGACGTTGCCCGCTATGTGCCGCTGGATAGGTTACTGGTAGAGACGGATTCACCTTATCTGGCACCGGTTCCTCATCGTGGCAAAGAGAATCAACCCGCCTATGTCCGTGATGTCGCAGAATATATGGCGGTATTGAAAGGCGTGAGTATTGAATCTCTGGCCGAAGCCACCACAGACAACTTCTGTCGACTGTTTCATCTGGATCCATCGCGACTCGCCAGGGAAAAGCGCTAACTTCCTTAACAATACTTTTTTTTAAGCTCGTAATTAATCGCCGAAACGAGTAATGTTCTCACCCGATTTATTGGGTGAGGGCAGCTCTTATTGACGTTTTTTTACAAAAAACGTGCGGTTTGAAGCAAAATCAGCGCTTTCTTGAAAGAAACGTGACTGCCATCAAACATTAAGCAGGCTATTTATTTTACTCTTCGTAAAAATTAAAGGGGTGCTTTAGACACCCTTATTCGCAAAGGCTTACTCCCCCCTTTGTAACGCCAATAAACGCGAGAAAAAGCAGAAAAAAGCACTATTACTCAGGAGCTCACTCACTATGTTTAAGAACGCATTTGCAAACCTGCAAAAGGTAGGTAAATCGCTAATGCTACCGGTATCCGTCTTACCCATCGCAGGTATTCTGCTGGGTGTCGGTTCCGCGAATTTTAGCTGGCTACCAACGGTAGTCTCTCACGTAATGGCAGAAGCGGGCGGTTCCGTTTTTGCTAACATGGCATTAATCTTTGCTATTGGCGTTGCACTTGGCTTTACCAATAACGACGGTGTATCCGCGTTGGCGGCAGTTGTTGCTTACGGCATCATGGTGAAAACCATGGCTGTGGTAGCACCACTGGTCTTGCATCTGCCAGCAGAAGAGATTGCTGCTAAGCATTTAGCCGATACCGGGGTATTGGGTGGGATCATTGCAGGTGCAATAGCCGCCTACATGTTTAACCGCTTCTACCGTATTCAGTTACCTGAATATCTGGGCTTCTTTGCGGGTAAACGTTTCGTTCCGATTATCTCTGGTTTCACCGCGATCTTCGTGGGTGTGATTTTGTCTTTCGTATGGCCGCCAATCGGTACGGCTATCCAGACATTCTCCCAGTGGGCTGCTTATCAGAACTCCGTCGTCGCCTTTGGTATCTACGGCGTGGTTGAACGTGCGTTAGTACCATTCGGTCTGCACCATATCTGGAACGTACCATTCCAAATGCAAATTGGTGAATACACCAATGCTGCGGGTCAGGTATTCCACGGTGACATTCCACGTTATATGGCGGGTGACCCAACTGCGGGCAAACTCTCTGGTGGTTTCCTGTTCAAAATGTACGGCTTGCCAGCGGCAGCGATTGCGATTTGGCACTCAGCTAAACCGGAAAATCGGGCAAAAGTGGGCGGGATCATGATCTCCGCAGCACTAACCTCATTCCTGACCGGTATCACCGAGCCAATTGAATTCTCCTTCATGTTCGTGGCGCCAATTTTGTATGTTATCCATGCAATTCTGGCCGGTCTGGCGTTCCCAATCTGTATCCTGCTTGGGATGCGTGACGGTACCAGCTTCTCCCACGGCTTGATCGACTTCATCGTACTGAGTGGCAACAGCAGCCGTATTTGGCTGTTCCCTCTGGTGGGGATCTGCTACGGTCTGGTGTACTACACCATCTTCCGTGTGCTGATTGCTAAGCTGGATCTGAAAACACCAGGCCGTGAAGACTCTTCTACTGAACAAACGACACAGAGCGGCACAGAAATGTCAGCGGCACTGGTTAACGCGTTTGGCGGTAAAGAAAACATCACTAACCTGGATGCATGTATCACCCGTCTGCGTGTCAGCGTGGCGGATATATCCAAGGTTGACCAGGCTGGTCTGAAGAAACTGGGTGCTGCGGGCGTTGTGGTCGCAGGTTCTGGTGTTCAGGCTATCTTCGGGACTAAATCTGATAACCTGAAAACAGATATGGACGAGTACATCCGTAACCATTAATTCAGGCTAGGGGAGTGCAAAAGGGGGGCTTATGCCTCCCTTTTTTTATGTTTTACGCGCGTTCTAAAACGGTTTTATAAGCAATTGCTGACCAGGGAAATCAATTACCATGGCGAATTGGTGAAGGAAGTTATTACCGATTACTCCATCGGCATCCATCTGCTTGAATGATCCGTCTAATAATACTGCATTCAATTTTATCCCCTCGGCACCCATTTCGTTAAGCTGAAACGCCGAAGCTACACAGCCCTCAATGTCTCCTTCAATGCGTACTTCTGCCAGCACGGTGCGGCAGGGAATATCAGTCACAGGGCGACTAAGCCGCTCTTTCCAAAAAACCGAGAAGGTGGCTCCGGTATCCAACACCATGTTGTACTGTTTTTTATCTTGCGAGACTTTAATTTCAATCCCTTCTTGAGTGAGTCGCAGCGGTAATGAGAGCCAACCATCAGCTATATTGATGCCCAACTCTTGAGTATTATCAGCAACCGAGATGCGCTGGTTTTTGTAATCTAACATCACTGACTTTTCTTTAAATAAGCCCAAGCCAATGACCATTGAGTCGGGGAGGCTGCTGTCGGGGGTGAGAGTCAGTCCCCAAGGGGTAAATGAAACCCCTTTGACATCCTTAAACGTCATGCCATTAATTGAGACCTGGGGGATGTGAAACTTATCATTAAAAGAGACGTTGCCAGCCAGATCGATAGCGCGATGCTTTTCTGAATCAATGACTAATTCGGGGAGTTGAGCCATAACCTCTTCCGTTAAATGCAGGCCAGTGTTGGAGCCTGTATCAATTGAAAATGTCTGGCGCATGCCGTTGATGTCAATTTTGACCAAGGGGTTCGAGGTTTTATCCCACTCAAAGGGTATATGCATGACCTTCTCTGCTGCTGTGGCATTGAGGGCAGCCAGTGAGAGGAGAGAAGCTAAGAGAATCATTGTGATAGCTATAATATGCTTATTCAGTAACATGATGTTTTTTTTCAGTAAAAAGTGCATGAGGAGTTTCCTTTTCCTTTTCAGAGTTGGTGCTGAGGTCAAATACCCGGTCCGCCATCGCTATCATTGACGGACGGTGGGCAACAAAAATTCGGGTGATTTTTAACGCGCGTATCGAATCATTAATTCGGGCTTCATTATCGATATCCAGATCACTGGTCGCTTCATCGAGAAATAGTATTCGTGGGCGTTTGTACAAGGCGCGGGCCAGAGAGATACGCTGCCGCTGCCCACCGGACAACGCGCTGCCCATATCGCCGACCATTGTTTCATATTTCATTGGCATGGCTTCAATCTCAGAATGAATTGAAGCCAGACGAGCACACTCAAACACCCATTCGCTATCTGGATGAATATCAAATGAGCTGATGTTATCCAGCAAAGACCCCGCAAAGAGTCGGTCTTCTTGTAAGACGTAGGCGATATGTTTACGGTAGGCCTCGAGGCCCAATCGCCGCACATCTATGCCATCCAATAGTATGGTGCCGCTCTCTTGCGGGGCTACCCCCCCCATGGTTTTAAGCAGTGTTGATTTACCACAACCCGATGGCCCGACGATGGCGATACTTTCACCCGCCTTGATAGACAGAAAAACATTCTCAAATACCGCAGGTTCGCCGTCGCCATAACGGTAGCTCAGTTCTTTCACCTCGATGCTGCCAGCAAGGGCATTGGGCATCACTAAATCCATCTCACCTTCATCAGGTTCAGGTGGGGTAAGTGCCACTTCAGAGAGGCGCTCACTGTGCATATCAATCAAACGGAGTTTGATTATTGAGTCAACCACACTAATGGTTCGAGTGATGTACATATCCGAATAAATTAAGAATGCGAATAACATGCCGGTGGTCATGGTGCCAGCATCAATCAGCTTCGCGCCCAACCACAGTACCATCGCGGAAGATAGCCCGATTAACAGCAGCCCTACCGTTTGTGTCGCCAGATCTATTTTAAAAAGGTAGATTTTTGCATTGGCTTCATCAATAACCAGATTGAGCCAATCGGATCGCCGACGTTCCGCTAAATTAAAAATTTTAACGCCATTGATACCGCGTACTGTTTCAAGGAAGTGCGAATGTTGTTTCGCTTCGTGCGCAATAGCTTCAAGGTTGGCAGAACGGTAGGCGCGAAAAAGACAGAATTTTATGGCGGCATAGATGCAGGATATGAACACAACCGCTGCCGCAAGGTAGCCATTGTAGACCCACATTAAAAAGAGCAGGCCAATCACCACCACAATATCCAGCAATGACGCGACCATCTCCGCTGTAAAAGCATCTTGCACTACCGAGAGCGAGTTAAAGCGCGACGTCACATCACCGATATGACGTTTTTCGAAATAGGAAACAGGTAGTCGAAGCAAATGGCTAAAAAGCCCTGAGCTCCATTGGAGACCCAATGAGTACTTAACAGACATCAACGTCCAGGAACGAACCAAACTGAGTAACGCTCTGAAGATTAATAGGGCAACAATCCCCCAAACGATGAGCGCGACCAGATTGATATCGCCAGATCGTAAGGCCATATCGACAGTGAATTGAATCGCCATCGGCACTGCCATGGTCAGAAGTTCAATGCCAAATGAGAGGGCTAATACATGCGCTAATGCCCGCGACAATCCAGACACGTTTTTGAACATGTCCAGCAGCCGAATGACCTGTTTTTCAGTACGCCGCTGAAAGTGTTGATTCGGCCAAATCTCAAGGGCGATGCCGGTAAAGTGTTGAGATAACTCCGTAATAGAGATTCGTCTCTCGCCTTTTGCCGGATCATGAATGATGGCTCCGTGGCGAGAAAATTTCTTTAGCACCACAAAATGGTTAAACGACCAATGCAAAATACAGGGGGTTTTTAGCTGACCGACGGCGTCTAAATCAGCACGCACCGGGCGTGACCCCAATGATAGCCGATCAGCCAGTACGATGAGATCCCGTAGCGACATGCCCTTTAGCGACACTTGATAGTGTTTGCGCAGTGCCTGGAGATCGATGTTAAGGCCATAATAGCCCGCAACCATCGCCATACAGGCCAGCCCGCACTCCGTGGCTTCTGTTTGCATCACCACCGGCAGGCGTTGGCGCAGCGCTTCAAAGTAGCCCTTCATTGTGCTGGCGATCATACGGCATCTCCCGCTTCACTTCTCGTCGTGCTGAGAGTGCTTTTGAGGGGGGAGAGTAGCCATTGGTAAAGAGGACGTTTTCTGATGAAAATATCTGTTTCAACACCAATCCCCGGCCGCAGCGGGTAGGTTTCTCCTGCTAAAAATACCGTATCACTCTTGGGGCTGATGCGTATTTGGAAATACCTTAATGGAGATGGAGAGTGATGAGTCTGCACCCCATTTGCGGCTAAAGCCCTTTCGGTGGCGGCGCTGGAAATTGCGGTGGTAGAGATTGAAGTAACAATACCGTCGTATTGCCCGAACCATTGGTATGGGTAGGCATCGAAGCGCAATCTTACAGTCTGGCCTTCACGTAACTCGCCAATGGTGTCGGTGGCAGCAAAAATTTCCACCTCAGCTCGTCCTGATGTCGGCACCACACTGGCTAACTCTTGTGTTGCCCGAATATTGTTGCCAGTCAAGCCGATAATGCCAGTTAATACGCCATCGATCGGCGCGGTGATATACAACTCCCGCCGCTCTTCCGTAGAAACTAAATCTTGATCCAACTGGGCAGTTTGTCGATGCAGCCCCTCCAAGGTAGCTGCAAGTTCGCTATGGATTGCGGCTAGCCGTGCTTGTATGCTGACGGCTTCCCCGTGTAATTTGACCTTTTCCCGCTGAAGGGTTTTGAGTTGAACTGCGGCGCTATAATATTCAGAGAGGCGCGCCATATGCTCTGTCTCAAGGGCGATCCCCTGACGAACTAACTTTTTAAAGTGCTCTGCTTTGGCCAATAACCATGAAGTTTGCTGTGCGGATTTGGTAATCAAATCGCCCATTTTTTGCTGCTCGGTCTCTTTGTTTATAAGCAGTTGACGAAGAAAGTTTTGCTCGGTGTCTGCCGCCGCAGATTTCAGCGTGATCTCCCGCTCAATAGTGGCTTTTTGCGACTTTAGCGCGGCACTCATTTCATGACTCGTTGCGCCATACTCGGTTTGCGTCTCCCGGTTAACAATAAAAATCACGTCACCGGCACGAACCGCTTTTCCTTCTTCAGCAAAGCTATGGACAATAACGCCATCGTGGGTGGCGGTGATCCGCGCCACCGCAGGTTGGTGAACCACGGTGCCCGTAAGGCGCGCTCTCTGAGTGTAAGTCCCTACCACCATGAAGGTTACCAGGCTAACAATAAGCACCAGCGCTATTATTGCCCAAATAGAGGCTCCCATCGGTGTCATCACTTGCGGGCTGCCTAACCAATAGTGAGATCGATGCGCTATCGCCTCTTGTCTGAAAATAGGATGTATAATGACCAATTTATAGGCGCTCCTTCACCGTTTAGCCAAAATCTGTTGGCGACAAAAATCTATTGGCTAATTGCTGCCATAATGCGCTCTTCTTTGATGCCCATATTGAGCAAGTGAGCAGATGCACGGCTAAGAAAACTTCTCATGGAGTAGCAATAAGTGGACTTGCGATTGAAGCGATCTTCAGGGGAAAAACGATTGACTATGCGCCCCCCAGCACAAATATTTTCCCAAATGCAACCTGTGCACTCAGTGGGTAAGGATTGCCCGATTAATGAGTATTCCCTGAACTGTTGGCTGTCGAATACATCTAACAGGCTAATCTCAGACATATGACCAATGGGATTAAACATACTGTCTGATGTTGACCGTAAGGTATCATCTACACGGACAAGACCGTCGGAACTTACAGTCAGGGCATATATACCCGTGACATTGGGATTATGGCCCAAAACACCTGAATTCATCTGGCCAAGAAGACTAGCAATGTGGGTTTGAAAGAGGCGTACAAAAACCTTGGGATTATCATCCTTCACCCACTCATCCAACGCTTCATTGAGAAAACGGCCCATACCAATAGCATCAACGTGGGTATCTTTGTAACAGTCGTCGGGTATCAGAAAATCAAAACTATAAACCCCTAACTCATCAACAAAATGTCGGTAGATTTCAGCGCCGTCTACACTAGCATCCGCAACACACAAAATGCCGGGTTCGGATGGAATTCGACCTTGCTGATAAGCTTTTTGCAGCATACGCAGACCACGCACTGTGCCTTCATAGGTACTACGCCCTTTGGTGTCTAGTCGGTGTCTATCATTAATATGCTTGGGGCCGTCAATAGAGACACTGGCATTCACTGAGTATTTTTCAAATAACGAGATCCACTCATCATCAACAAGCGTGCCATTCGTTTGTAATGCAAGATTGATATTCGAGCCGCCGTAGTCAGCTGTCACGAGTTGATCACACATTCTGGCAAAATTCTCTTTTTTCATTAGTAGCGGTTCCCCGCCATGGAAATCAATTTGTAGGGTGGCAATATCATATTCCAGACAGGCTCGCTGTAAAAAATAGACTAATTGATTGATATTTTCACTGGATATTCTGGCTGGGCTATTGTCAGAGATTGAGTTTCCTTTATTGAATACGTAGCAATAGTCACAATTGATATTACAGCGTTCACTTATTTTCAATATAACTTCAAGGTGTTGAATGTTTTTTTTACTTGATATATTAACCATGAGGCTACACTCCTTCCAGCGTTAATAGATATGCCTGGACTGTAGAGTTAATGAGTAAACAAAATAGGGGCCGCCAATGGCAGCCCACATATGATTAGAGATCAGAATGCTCTCCCCCACCTTGCAAAAGCATTTACCCACCCACCCGCGACCTGTTCAAGGACATCCTCAGCCAAGCGCTGTGGTTGATTCCGTTTGGCTTCACTAACATTAACGACAGTTTTCGTTGCAATGATCTCTTTTTTTAAACGAGACATAATTAATCCCTCCATTGATGATGAAAACCAAGAGATAATTTCTTGGGCTTTTCAGTTAAGGAAAGTATTATTACGCGAGTCTTTATTTTTGCTTATGGGAATATATCACATGTATATCTTAATTCTATAATTCAGTGCAATTACGCGTACTCCTACTTTCCTTGCATTAAAGCTATCACTGAATATATCGTGGTGTCAAAGGAGATAACTATTTTTATTGTCGCGATATGGCGAGCTAATATTAATTAAGTGAATTTGTTATGTTAGGTTTTCAATTTAAGTAGTTGGCTATTTCTGTATGGTAAATATAATTTAATCACTTATCATATTTAAATAGGGTGAGATTGATAATTATCGCTACAAAGATAAGCTTCTTGCACAATAAGCGCTATTGCCCGGCAATGACTCTGCCTATATTTCTCACCAGGCCGCAATCTAAGTTGATACTCTCTCAATGAGTAAATGACGTTAGTGCTTTCTTTTACGTAGATTGCAATTATTCCGGCTCCAGCCAGGTGGTTTGGAAATCAAACCAGCCCGCCTGTTGCATCTGAACCAGTAATGTCCGCATGTGGCGCTCGGTGCAGCTGAGTTGATCGGCTAACTGTTGCAGTGTAATGGCCACCGGTTGCACGCCGACCAGATTCAGTAATCGCAGATATTGTTGCTCAAGGCGTCGGCTGGTCATAAAAGAGGATCCAAATTAAGAAAAAGTCAGCAGTTTTTTGCATCACCTTTTTAGCCGATAATTTTTAACACAGCAAGCCTTTGTCGCCCACAGTGCAGAATGCACAAGGCGCAACCTTTTTGACGATGATATTTGAGGTAATAAGATGACTCGCTACCTAAACAAAGATACCCAAGTCTGTATCTCTCTGGCCGCCAGACCCAGCAACTTTGGCACCCGTTTTCATAACTTTTTGTATGATGCGCTCGATCTCGATTACCTCTATAAGGCATTCACCACCACGGATTTGGCTGCGGCCATTGGTGGCGTGCGGGCGCTTGGGTTCCGGGGTTGCGCCATTTCAATGCCATTTAAAGAGGCGGTTATCCCGATGGTGGATGAGATGACCCCATCAGCCGCAGCAATTAATTCGGTCAATACTTTGGTTAATACTGATGGCTATTTGACGGCGTACAACACTGACTATCTCGCCATCGCGCAATTGCTACAGAGCTATCAGGTGCCGACCGATAAAGTTTTTGCGCTACGCGGCAGTGGGGGGATGGCGAAGGCGGTGGCGTTTGCCCTCAAAAATGCCGGTTTTAAGCAGGGCTTTATCATTGCAACCAATGAAAGAACCGGTAAGCAATTAGCTGAGCAGTCGGGCTTCCGCTATCGCCCTGATATGCAGGGGGTTCAGGCCAATATGCTCATCAATGCTACGCCAGTGGGCATGGCAGGGGGCAAAGAGGCAGATACCATAGCTTTCACTGAAAATGAAGTTAACCATGCAGATATCATTTTTGATGTGGTGGCGCTGCCGGCGATTACCCCACTGATCCGTTATGCCAAAACGCAAAGGAAAACGGTGATTACCGGTGCTGAAGTGTTTGCCATTCAGGCGGTTGAGCAATTTGTGCTGTATACCGGCATTCGTCCTGATCCGGCTTTGTTTGAAAAAGCGGCGGCTTATGCCCGCGGCTGATGATTGAGGTTGAAATCAATAGAATTTGTCGCTCATACTACGCATTCCCCATTTTTATCATGATCAAGGAAATGCGTTATGGCCGAAGAAACGATTTTCAGCAAAATTATCCGCCGTGAAATCCCTGCCGACGTGGTTTATCAGGATGAACTGGTGACCGCGTTTCGTGATATCGCCCCACAGGCACCAACCCATATTTTAATTATTCCCAATATTCTTATTCCTACCGTGAATGATGTTACCGCTGAACACGAAGCAACTTTAGGTCGCATGATCACGGTAGCTGCTAAACTTGCAGAGCAAGAGGGCATTGCTGAAGATGGTTATCGCCTGATTATCAATTGCAACCGTCATGCCGGGCAGGTTGTCTACCATATCCACATGCATTTGGTCGGTGGTCGTGATTTGGGTTCGTTGCTGTCGCATAAGTAATTAACTTTATACCCTAAATAAGAGGCAAGCCTATGCGCCGTGTGAAGGCGTTTTTATTACCGGTGATTGCATGTGCGAGTATAGCGACATTGCTGGGGTGCAGCAGTCCGAAAGGGATTGCGGTCAATCAACAGCAAACCGTGGTAATGGATTCGTCGGTACTGACGGCGGGCATTTTGGCTTCTCAACCCGCAATATCAACCTCTGCTGGCAACAATGTTGCGCGCTCAGTCATCTCTAATAGCCAGAATAAGCAGGTAAAAATCAACTATCGCTTTTATTGGTATGATGCGCAGGGCCTGGAAGTCGTGCCACTCGAAGCGCCGCGCACCCTGATGATTTCGCCAGGGGATGAGGTGGAGGTCCAATCAGTGAATAATAATTTTAACGCGCGAAGTGCGCGCCTCTATCTGTTTTTATAACGCGCTCTATCTATTTTTATAATAATTCAGCCGCTATTGGAGTGGGACAATGAAAAGGTATTTATCTGTGGCGCTAGCGGCACTTGTGCTGACGGGGTGTATTACTAAGCCACCTGTTGAGCCAACCACACCACCAGTCACCATTGAGCCGGTCACACCACCTGTCATCGAGACTCCACCGCCGGTCGACACTGTGCCGCAGCCGCCGAAAGTACAGCAATCTATCGACTGGGCCGCCAGTGTAGAACCTTTAGTCGCGCAAATGGTCAACAGCAAAGATGTGGCGAATGGCAGCATTTTGCTACTCGATAGCGTCAAAAATAACACCAATGGCGCATTGCAGATGGCGAAAGCCACAGCCGCACTGCATCAGGTGCTGACATCAAATAAGAAATTTGTTTTGATCTCGCCGCAGCAATTGGCGGTCGCCAGGCAAACTCTGGGCTTATCGGAAGAGGATAGCCTGGGATCGCGCAGCAAAGCGATTGGTTTGGCCCGTTATGTCAGTGCTCAGTATGTGCTGTACAGCGATGTTAGCGGTGATGTGAAATCACCGACCATTGAAATGCAGTTGATGCAGGTGCAAACCGGCGAAATAATCTGGTCAGGTCATGGCCCAGTCCAGCGCTGATCCCACCCTACATGCACTGATTGAAAGCATCAATCCGGCGGTGAAAATCGCCGGTTATCAGATTAGCCCTGTCTCCGGCCTGACCGGTGAAAGCTGGCGAATTACCGCTGCGAACATTGACTGGCTGGCGCGTGAGCAGTCAGCGCAGAAAACGCAATTGGGCGTAGATCGGCGGCGAGAGCGCAAACTGTTACGTCATGTCGCTGGCAGTGATTTATCTCCGGCCATTATTGCCGCAAACCCGCACTGGCTGGTGGTCAACTGGCTCCATGGTGACGTTGTCACTGATTCGCAATTCATTGAATTATCGAATAATGGTCAGTTGGCGCAACTGCTGGCTCGCCTCCATCATTTACCCGCCAGTGGTTATCGCCTGGATTTACGCGCTCAGTTAATCCGCTATGGCAACCTGATTGATCCCGCGCGCCGCACACCGGGTTGGCTGCGGCTTCAACAAGATTTTCTGCGCAGGGCGCAACCGCAACCGATAAAACTGGCTCCCTTGCATATGGATATTCATCCCGGCAATCTCTTAATGACCACCACTGGGCTGAAACTGATTGATTGGGAGTACGCCGCTGATGGTGATATTGCGCTGGATATTGCGGCCCTGTTTCGCGGTAATAACTGGTCGCTGTCGCAGCAGCAGGCTTTTTTGCAGCACTATTGTGGCGGTGAAAATGGTGGTGGTGGAAGTGGCTACCATGATATTGCACCTTTCGCGCGCCAAATACAGCAGTGGCTACCGTGGATTGATTACCTGATGCTGATGTGGTTTGAAGTTCGCTGGCAGCAGACGGGGGATCGCGTATTTCTACAATGGGCCGCGCCGTTGCGTCAGCGATTTAATCTGTCTTTTTGATTTTTACTTTAAAGTTGTGGGGTTATCGTGGGTCCAGTGATGTTAGATGTTGCCAGCTATGAGCTGGATGCAGAAGAGCGTGAGATTTTAAAACACCCGCTGGTGGGTGGCCTGATTTTGTTTAGCCGTAATTATCATGATGCTGAGCAGTTGCGTGAGTTAGTTCGCCAAATCAGGGCGGCCTCCCATGATCGGCTGGTGGTGGCGGTTGATCAAGAGGGCGGTCGGGTGCAGCGTTTCCGTGATGGCTTTACCCGCCTGCCTGCGGCTCAGTCATTTGCCGCCATTAATGATGCCGTCACGGCGGCGCAGTTGGCGCAAGAAGCGGGCTGGCTGATGGCGGCAGAGATGACCTCAATGGATATCGATATCAGCTTCGCGCCGGTGTTGGATATTGGCCATGTCAGCGCCGCTATTGGTGAGCGTTCGTTCCACAGTGATCCGCAGCAAGCCCTGAATATGGCCGAGTGCTTTATCCGAGGGATGCACAGCGCGGGGATGAAAACCACTGGCAAGCACTTCCCCGGCCACGGCGCGGTAACAGCGGACTCTCATAAAGAGACGCCACGTGATAATCGACCACTGGCGGAAATCCGTACCCATGATATGGTTATATTTCGCGAATTGATCGCGCGCGGGTTGCTGGATGCCATCATGCCCGCTCACGTGATTTATACTGAAGCAGATGCGCGCCCGGCAAGTGGCTCGCCTTACTGGCTTCAGCAGATATTGCGCCAAGAGCTAGGTTTCAATGGCATCATTTTCTCCGATGATCTCTCGATGGAGGGGGCGGCGATTATGGGCAGTTACGCCGAGCGCGGGCAGGCATCTTTGGATGCGGGTTGCGATATGATTTTGGTGTGCAATAACCGTCAGGGAGCTGTCAGTGTGCTAGATAACCTGTCCCCGGTCAAAGCAGACCCACTGACGCGATTGTACCATTCTGGGCAGTTTAGCCGTCAGGCGTTGATGGCGTCATCACGCTGGCAGCAGGCAAATAGGGCGTTGACGGCTCTCAGTGAGCGCTGGGATGCACATAAGAGCTTCTAAGTTAAGTCGCGAGGATAAATATGATCGTCTATCTACATGGTTTTGATTCCAACAGCCCCGGTAATCACGAGAAAGTCCTGCAACTGCAATTCATTGATCCGGATGTGCGTTTTATCAGTTACAGCACTTTGCATCCTCGCCATGACATGCAGCATTTACTGAAAGAAGTGGACAAAGCCATCCAGCAGGGTGGCGATGCCAAATCACTGATTTGCGGCGTCGGCTTGGGTGGTTTTTGGGCTGAACGTATCGGTTTTCTGTGTGGCATTCGTCAGGTGGTGTTCAACCCCAATCTCTACCCACAGAATAATATGAGTGGCAAAATTGACCGCCCGGAAGAGTATGTCGATATTGCCAGCAAATGCATCAATAACTTCCGCGAGAAAAATCGCGATCGCTGCCTGGTAGTGCTCTCTCGCCATGATGAAATGCTCGATAGCAAGCTGACGGCCAGTGATTTACACCCCTACTATGAAATTGTCTGGGATGAGAAGCAGAGTCACAAATTTAAGGATCTGTCGCCCCATCTTCAGCGCGTCAAGGCGTTTAAAACGCTGGGGTAGTGTGAGCGATGGGGTAACCTAAAACTCAAGGGTTAATCCCGCTTAATGTTAATGATGGGTTAATTGTAGAGATAATAGCTCGCTATTTCCTGGCTTGAAAAGAGTATCTGAGGTGCTTTTTTCAGGCCATTTTTATGACAAATAACATCAAAATAGCTCTTTCCGTGTTGGCCAATAGCAAGATTCTAAATTGTGACGAAATGCTAACTATTTGAATCCTATTCCAGAAAAAATCCCGCCGCGGCCACTTTAATCAAAAAAAGTTGATATATATCAATTTTGGTATGACCAAATAACCCTGCATGATATTCTGGCTACAGATTATTGATTTAGCATCAGCGAACCCTATGTTATCTAAGGATATTATTCTTTTACCCTTAGCTAACAATTGGTTCACATTTAGGGGGTCATTTTGACAACGCCGAAGAAAAAAATCGTTATTATTGGTGGTGGTGCCGGAGGTCTGGAGCTGGCAACAAGCCTGGGCCATAAGCTAGGCCGCAGTAAAAAAGCCGAAATAGTTTTGGTCGATCGTAACCATAGCCATTTGTGGAAACCGCTGTTGCATGAGGTGGCAACCGGCTCTCTGGATGATGGCGTCGATGCGCTGAGCTATCTGGCTCATGCTCGTAACCACTCTTTTAATTTCCAGTTGGGTTCCTTAACTGACATCAACCGTGAAACCAAAACCCTCAGTCTGGCGGAGATTTGCGACGAACACGGCGATGTGCTGGTGACGCAACGTGAATTAACCTATGACATTTTAGTCATGGCGTTGGGCAGCACCTCGAACGATTTCGGCACGCCGGGGGTGAAAGAGAACTGCATCTTCCTGGATAACCCGCATCAGGCGCACCGTTTCCATAATGAGATGCTCAACCTGTTCCTGAAATACTCCGCGCAACCGGGTGAGAAGGGCAAAGTAAATATTGCCATTGTGGGTGGTGGTGCTACCGGTGTGGAGCTCTCTGCCGAGCTGCATAATGCGGTGAAACAGCTGCACAGTTACGGTTTTGAAGGTTTGGATAACCAGGCGCTGAATGTGACGCTGGTTGAAGCGGGTGAGCGTATTCTGCCGGCCCTGCCGCCGCGCATTTCGGCTGCTGCGCATCAAGAGCTGATTAAGTTGGGTGTCCGTGTATTGACCAAAACTATGGTAACCAGCGCTGACGAAAACGGCCTGAATACCAAAGAGGGTGAGTACATTAACGCCGATCTGATGGTCTGGGCCGCGGGGATTAAAGCGCCGGACTTTATGAAAGATATCGCCGGGCTGGAGACCAACCGCATTAACCAGTTGGTGGTTGAGCCGACACTGCAAACGACCCGTGATCCGAATATCTTTGCCATCGGCGACTGTGCCTCTTGTCCGCAGCCAAATGGCGGTTTTGTGCCGCCGCGCGCGCAGTCAGCACATCAGATGGCCAGCCGTTGTTACAGCAACATTCTGGCACTGCTCAATGACCAGCCGCTGAAGCCGTACATCTACAAAGACCACGGCTCACTGGTTTCACTGTCGAAATTCAGCACCGTTGGCAGCTTGATGGGCAACCTGATGCGTGGCTCCATGATGGTCGAGGGCCGTGTTGCTCGAGTGGTCTACATCTCGCTCTATCGTATGCATCAAGTGGCACTGCATGGTTACACTAAGACAGGCCTTATGATGCTGGTGGGTGGGATTAATCGGGTGATTAGACCGCGCCTTAAGCTCCACTAAACTGCCTTTCCTCCTTGGCATCGCAGCAGGATTAGCTGTAATACCAATGGCTTTTAGGTCTGTTCTGCTCAATAGAAACCGCTGCTATTTTATTATGGTGGCGGTTTTTTTTGATCTTAAGCAACGCACGTAAAGCTAAAAAAATGCGCAGGTAATGTTAAATCATCAGCATAAAATTTCGCATTAACATGGCCTATCAGTCGGATTCCTCCTAAACACATTCATTCACACCTATTATCTGGATGTTTAGTCCATTTGTCTTATTGCTAGGTCTACGCACATTGTGCAGACTTCACCGGTCTACTGAGTTAAGACGGCGAGTCACGCACGCCGTACTCCGGTGATCAGGGTTCAGCCCTCAAAGCCAGACGCCGCCAGATTTTCTGTTTATTACATGGAATTCTGGGGCAGAAGATGCGTGGTAACACTTTCAGGAGGATTTCCTGTGAACAAATCAATGTTAGCAGGTGTGGGTATCGGTATTGCGGCCGCTCTGGGAATTGCCGCTGTCGCGAGTATGAATGTCTTCTCCGGCGCACCGCAATATGCACAAGTTCTTGCCGCAACGCCGATTAAAGAGACTATCAAAACGCCGCGTAAAGAGTGCCGCGATGTGACTGTCACTCACCGTAAACCGGTGCAGGATGAGAACCAAATCGCGGGTTCAGTGTTAGGTGCCGTTGCGGGTGGCGTTCTGGGCCATCAGGTAGGCGGTGGCCGTGGTAAAGATATCGCCACTGTTGCAGGTGCCTTGGCAGGTGGCTATGCCGGTAACCGCGTGCAAAATAACATGCAGGAAAATGATACTTATACGACCACCCAACAACGTTGCCAAACAGTTTACGATAAGTCACAGAAAATGCTGGGATATGACGTAACCTACAAAATTGGCGATCAACAGGGAAAAATTCGTATGGATCGTGATCCAGGTACGCAGATCCCAATCGATAAAAATGGTCAACTGATACTGAACGACCGAGCATAATATAAAATCTGTTGTCCAAGACCTTGTACCAAGAACCCGCGATATAGTGCTAATTCTGATCGCTTAACGTAATTTTTAGCCAATTGATACTCAAAGTTATTGTGGTTGCAGGTAGGCAGCAAATGAACGAATCCCGTTGAGCTTACTCAAGTAAGTGATTCGGGTGAGTGAGTGTAGCTAACCCCCCTGAGGCGCCAAGTACGAAGAGTATAGCAGTTGAGCGAGTGGCATTAGCATTAACGCGGGTCTCTCCTTTCTGAGAGCCCGCGCTAATTAGCCGATTAAGCCACGCAATGCTGAGCAAATGCCGCTAACAATTCGCTGATAAATTTCAGCCGTTGCGTCCGGTCAGTTAAATCCTGCATAAACTTCAGCTTGGTTGGCCCTTCCAGTCGATATATTTTCGGCTGACGTTGCAGCAGCCCAATCAGATAGACCGGATCGACCTTGTTTTTCTCGCTAAATTCGACAAAACCACCGCGTTCATTGCCTTCAATTCGCTTAATCCCCAACTTCTGCGCTTGCTGACGCAATTCAGCGGTTTGTAACAGGTAGCGGGCAGCATCTGGCAGCTTGCCAAAGCGATCGATTAGCTCAACTTTTAACTCATCAAGTTCTGTTTCATTGCGTGCACTGGCGATACGTTTATAGAATGAAAGCCGGACATTCACATCAGGAATGAAATCATCGGGCAGCAGCACCGGCATACGCATCTCAATTTCAGTCTGTTGACTGGTCAAATCTTCCAGTGATGGCTCGCGACCCTCCTTCAGTGCATCAACGGCGTTTTCCAGCAGCTCCATGTAGAGCGAGAAACCAATGGTAGTCAACTGGCCGCTTTGGTCCTCGCCTAACAATTCACCCGCCCCACGAATTTCCAGATCATGGGTTGCCAGCGCGAAGCCAGCACCGAGATCTTCCAATGAGGCGATGGCCTCCAGCCGCTTTTTGGCATCGGTGGTCATGGCTTTTGGGTTTGGCGTCAACAGGTAGGCATAAGCTTGATGATGCGATCGCCCGACCCGGCCGCGCAATTGGTGTAGTTGCGCCAGACCAAAATGATCGGCGCGTTCGATGATAATGGTATTGGCACTAGGAATGTCGATGCCTGTTTCGATAATCGTTGTGCATACCAGTACGTTAAAGCGCTGATGATGGAAGTCATTCATCACCCGCTCTAGATCGCGCTCACGCATCTGACCATGACCAATCGCGATCCGTGCCTCTGGCACTAATTCAGCCAGCCGCTGGGTGGCCTTTTCGATGTTCTCCACGTCGTTATACAGGTAGTAAACCTGCCCACCACGCAGAATTTCACGCAAAATTGCTTCGCGAATCACCAGGCTATCATATTCGCGGACAAAGGTTTTCACCGCCAAACGGCGCGCAGGCGGTGTGGCAATAATCGACAAATCGCGCATACCGCTCATCGCCATATTCAGGGTGCGCGGAATAGGCGTTGCGGTTAGCGTCAGGATATCCACATCCGCGCGCATGGCTTTGATGCGCTCTTTATGGCGCACACCGAAACGGTGCTCTTCATCGACAATCAACAGGCCGAGATCTTGCCAGCGCAGATCACTTTGCAGCAACTTGTGGGTGCCGATAATAATATCGACTTTCCCTTCCGCGGCTTGCTCCTGAATTAGCTGCTGCTCTTTGGCGCTACGAAAGCGAGACATCATCTCAATCCGCACCGGCCAGGTGGCAAAGCGGTCGCGGAAGTTGTCAAAATGCTGCTGGGCGAGCAGGGTGGTCGGCACCAATACCGCGACTTGCTTATTATTAGCCACCGCGAGGAATGCGGCTCGCATCGCCACTTCAGTTTTACCGAAGCCGACGTCACCACACACCAGGCGATCCATCGCCAATGGCTGGCACATATCACTGAGAACGGCGTTGATGGCCTGTTCCTGATCAGGCGTGGTTTCAAACGGGAAACTTTGGCAGAACAGCTGATATTGTTCGCGATCGAGTTTAAATTTGAAGCCCGATTTGGCTGCGCGTTGCGCGTAGATATCCAGCAGTTCAGCGGCAACATCCCGCACTTTTTCTGCGGCCTTCTGCCGTGCTCGGCCCCAGGCTTCGCCGCCCAGTTTATGCAGCGGCGCATTTTCGTCTGCGCCGCCGGAATAGCGGCTAATCAGATGCAAGGATGAGACCGGCACATACAGCTTATCTTCACCAGCGTAGGTCAAAATCAGGTATTCGGCTTTGATGCCACCCGCTTCAAGGGTGGTCAGGCCCAGATAGCGGCCAACACCGTGTTCCAGATGCACCACTGGCTGACCGGGGCGCAGCTCGGCCAGATTGCGGATCAGGGTATCGGTATTGATGGTGCGGCGGTTATCTTGCCGACGGCGGCTCACGCGCTCGCCCAATAAATCGCTTTCACAAATCAGCGCGAGCTGTTTATCTGCATCAAGGAAACCACGTTCGGCTGCACCAATCATCAGATAGTGGCCGGGCGCGCGGGCTTGCGATAGCTCGGTTATCAGAGTCGGGCTGATTTTTATCCGTGCCAGCAGGTCTTGCAGTGTTTCGCGTCGCCCCTCACTCTCTACGGAGAACACAATGCTGCCGCTGAATGCCTCAATAAAGCGGCGCAGATTATCCAATGGCGCTTTTTGCTGCGCTTGCACCGCTAAATCAGGCAGCGCCTGATAGTGCAAGTTGGTATTGGCTGCTTTGGCGGGCAGTTCATCGGTTTTAAACTGGAGTCGTGGCCACTCTTTTAGCTCACTGAACAGCGAGTCGACCCGCAACCAGAGGGTTTCTGGGGCCAGCAATGGGCGCATTGGGTCAATGCGGCGACTCTCAAAACGTTGATTCACATCCAGCCAAAAACGCTCAGCTGAGTTCTCCAGTGAACCGGTGTTTATCAATAGGGTATTTTCAGGTAAATAACTGAAAAGTGAAGGTAATGGCTGGCTGAAGAACAGCGGCTGCCAGTACTCGATCCCGGCGGGCCAGATGCTTTTGCTCACTTGCTGATAGATATGTTCCGCATCACGGCGGACGTCGAACTGCTCACGCCATTGGCTGCGAAATAGCTCAATGGCCGCTTTATCAATGGGGAATTCATGAGCCGGCAGTAAGTTTATCTGCTCAACTTCAGTGAGCGTGCGCTGGGTATCCACATCAAACACCCGCAAACTGTCAATGTCATCGTCAAAGAAATCAATGCGATATGGCTCTTCGCTGCCCATCGGATAGAGATCCAGCAGTGCGCCACGGGTGGCAAACTCACCGTGCTCCATGACCTGATCAACACTGCGGTAGCCTGCTTGCTCTAGTTGGGCGCGCAACTTATCCCGTGACAGGTGCTGGCCTTTTTTCATCACCAGCGCATGACCATGCAGGAACTCATGGGGGCATACCCGTTGCATTAGGGTATTGACTGGGAGAATAATAACGCCACGCGCCATTGCTGGAAGCTGGTATAGGCAAGAGAGGCGGGCCGAAATAATATCCTGATGCGGCGAAAAACTGTCATAAGGCAGTGTTTCCCAGTCGGAGAGGGTATTCACCGGCCATGATGAGAATTGCTGGATCTCATCCCGTAGGCGCAGCGCCGTCTGCATATCGGGGGTAATTAACATTACCGGACCATGATGGCGCTCAATGATTTCCGCACATTCGACCGCGCAAGCAGAGCCGGTCAACTGACCTAACTGACGGGTATCGCCACGTCGTTCAGGTAATGAATAACGATATTGTTGGGACATAAGCAGTTAAACAGTCTCTTTATCAGGACAAATTATCTCGGCGGCTATCCTAGCACGTGAACAGCTATAGCCACAGATGGGTGCTCTTTTTTGGAATAAAAGCCGGAGATTTAGGCGGTTAATGGTTCCATAAAGCGGTAGTACCCTTTATTATCCTCGATCACTTTGCTTTAGCAACAGGATCTAAACAGATTTCATGTATCAACCTGTCGCACTATTTATTGGCCTGCGTTATATGCGCGGCCGTGCATCCGACCGTTTCGGTCGGTTCGTTTCGTGGCTTTCGACCATTGGCATCACGCTGGGTGTGATGGCACTGATTACAGTATTATCTGTGATGAATGGTTTTGAGCGCGGTTTGCAAGATAATATTTTGGGGCTGATGCCACAGGCGCTGATAACCACGCCGCAAGGTTCACTCGACCCGAAGCAGATGCCAGCTTCAGCACTGAAATCACTGACCGGTGTGACCGACATTGTGCCGCTGACCACCGCAGACGTGGTGTTGCAAAGCGCGCGCAATCTCTCCGCAGGGGTGATGTTGGGGGTTGATCCCTCTCAGCATGAGCCATTGGCCAGCTATCTGGTTAATGTGCAGCTGAAAGATTTACAGCCCGGTAGCTACAATATGATCCTCGGCGAGAAGCTCGCAGGGCAGTTAGGGGTTAAACGGGGCGAAACGCTGCGTTTGATGGTGCCGAGTGCCAGCCAGTTCACCCCTATGGGGCGCATTCCTAGCCAGCGGCTATTTAATGTGATCGGGACATTCGCGGCGGACAGCGAAGTCGATGGCTATCAAATGCTGGTTAATCAACAGGATGCATCGCGTCTAATGCGCTATCCGGCGGGTAATATTACCGGCTGGCGCTTATTCCTTTCACAGCCACTATCCGTTGATAGCCTGAGCCAGCAGACCTTGCCGGAAGGCATGGTATGGAAGGATTGGCGTGATCGCAAAGGTGAGTTGTTCCAAGCCGTGCGCATGGAAAAGAATATGATGGGGCTGCTGCTGAGCCTGATTATTGCCGTTGCGGCCTTTAATATCATTACCTCGCTGGGTCTGTTGGTGATGGAAAAGCAGGGCGAGGTGGCTATTTTGCAGACGCAAGGCTTGAGCCGCCGCCAAATCATGCTGATATTTATGGTACAGGGCGCGACCGCTGGCGTGATTGGTGCGTTGCTTGGTGCCGGGTTGGGTATTTTACTTGCCAGCCAATTGAACACCATCATTCCTATTCTCGGTTTACTGATCGATGGCGGCTCATTACCGGTGGAAATTAACCCGCTTCAGGTCACAGTCATTGCCCTGGTGGCGATGGCGATTGCTTTGCTGTCCACGCTTTATCCTTCCTGGCGCGCTGCCGCCGCACAACCTGCCGAGGCTTTACGCTATGAGTAATCATCCTTTATTACAGTGCTTAAACTTGTGCAAACGCTATCAGGAAGGGCAACTGCATACTGACGTTTTGAGTAATGTGTCGTTCACCATTGAGTCTGGTGAGCTGATGGCGATTGTCGGTAGCTCCGGTTCAGGGAAAAGCACCTTGCTGCATCTGTTGGGGGGTTTAGATACCCCGACATCCGGTGAGGTGATTTATCAGGGGCGCTCACTGAATCAGCTCTCCTCCAGCGCGAAAGCAGAATTGCGTAACCGTGAGTTAGGTTTCATCTATCAATTCCACCATTTGTTGCCTGATTTTACGGCATTAGAAAATGTCGCGATGCCCCTGTTAATTGGCGGCGCTAAACCGGCGCAGGCGCAGGATAAGGCCCGTGCCATGTTAGTGGCTGTAGGGCTGGAGAAGCGCAGTAAGCATCGCCCCTCTGAGTTATCCGGTGGTGAGCGGCAGCGGGTGGCGATTGCCCGTTCGCTGGTCAATAACCCTTCGCTAGTTTTAGCCGATGAGCCGACCGGTAATCTTGACCAACGCAATGCGGATAGCATCTTCAATTTGCTGGGTGAATTGAATGTTCGTCAAGGGACGGCATTTTTAGTGGTTACCCACGATTTACAGTTGGCGAAACGGATGAGTCGCCAGCTAGAAATGCGTGATGGTCAGTTACAGCAGCACTTGACGTTGGTGGGGGCTCAGTGATGGGCGCTTTGCCACTTTCGCTCTTAATCGGTTTACGTTTTAGCCGTGGTCGCCGTCGTGGTGGTATGGTGTCGCTAATTTCGGTGATCTCCACTCTGGGTATTGCCTTGGGTGTTGCCGTCTTGATCGTCGGCCTAAGTGCGATGAATGGCTTCGAACGTGAGCTGAAAAACCGTATTTTGGCGGTTGTGCCCCATGGTGAAATTGCGGCGGTTAATCAACCGTTCGCTGACTGGTCACAAAGCTTACAACGCATTGAAAAAGTGCCGGGTATTCTGGCTGCCGCCCCTTATATCAATTTCACCGGGCTGATTGAAAACGCCACGCAACTGCGGGCGGTGCAGGTCAAAGGGGTTGATCCCGAGTCTGAGCAGCGCCTTAGCGCATTGCCCAGTTTTGTTGCTGATCACGCCTGGGATAATTTCAAGGCGGGGCAGCAGCAGATTATCTTAGGCAAGGGTCTGGCGGATGCCCTGGGGGTGAAACAGGGCTCCTGGCTGACGGTGATGATCCCCAATAGCGATCCTGAGATGAAATTGCTGCAACCTAAGCGCATTCGTCTACAAGTGGCGGGTATTTTTCAGCTAAGTGGTCAGTTGGATCACAGTCTGGCACTGGTGCCATTGGCTGATGCACAGCAATATCTTGATATGGGTGATAGTGTTACCGGTATCGCCATCAAGGTAGATGATGTTTATAACGCCAATAAACTGGTGCGCAGCGCCGGTGAGGTGAGTAACGCCTATGTCTATATCAGCAGCTGGATTGGCACCTATGGCTATATGTACCGAGATATCCAGATGATCCGCACTATCATGTACTTAGCTATGGTGCTGGTGATCGGGGTTGCCAGTTTTAATATTGTGTCTACGTTGGTGATGGCGGTTAAAGATAAGAGTAGTGATATCGCCGTATTGCGCACGTTAGGCGCTAAAGATGGCCTGATCCGGGCCATCTTCATCTGGTATGGTTTGCTGGCCGGGTTTATCGGCAGTATTAGCGGTGTGGTGGCGGGGGTGATTATTTCGCTGCAATTAACCACCATTATCCGCGGCTTGGAACAGCTGATCGGGCATCAATTTTTGTCGGGTGATATCTATTTCATCGATTTCTTGCCGTCAGAGCTGCACTGGTTTGACGTGGCCTGCGTGTTGGCAACCGCGCTGATCCTGAGCTTGATTGCCAGTTGGTATCCTGCGCGTCGTGCCAGTCGTATTGATCCTGCGCGGGTATTGAGCGGGCAGTAGTTATTGCCGTGATACTCCCAGCGGCATCTATGTTGGCCGCCGGCTACAACTCGAATTATCTAGGGCATATAAGGATAAGTTTATGTATTACGGCTTTGATATGGGTGGCACCAAAATTGAGTTGGGCGTTTTTGATGCCAACCTACAACGAATCTGGCATAAACGAGTCCCTACGCCACGTGAAGACTATCAACAGTTGCTGCAAACATTACAGAGTTTAACACTGGAAGCAGATGCGCATTGTGGTGTTAAAGGCCGTGTGGGTATTGGTATTCCCGGTTTACCTAATGCAGATGATGGCACTGTTTTCACCGCCAATGTCCCGGCGGCGATGGGCCAATCATTGCAAGGCGACCTGTCAAAATTGATTCAGCGTGAAGTTCGCATTGATAACGATGCCAACTGTTTTGCGCTGTCTGAAGCTTGGGATCCGGAATTTCGTGCCTATCCAACCGTTTTGGGGCTGATCCTTGGCACGGGGGTTGGTGGTGGCCTGATTGTCAACGGCAGCATTGTCAGTGGACGCAACCATATCACCGGTGAATTTGGTCACTTCCGCTTACCGGTGGATGCGCTAGATATCTTGGGCGCAGATATTCCTCGGGTGCCTTGTGGCTGCGGCCATAATGGTTGCATCGAGAATTATATTTCTGGTCGTGGTTTTGAATGGCTGTATCAGCACTTCACTCAGCAATCCTTGCCAGCGACCGAGATTATCGCCAACTATAATGCTGGTGAACCTAAGGCCATGGCTCATATTGAGCGATTTATGGATGTGCTCGCCGTGTGTCTGGGCAACTTATTGACCATGCTGGACCCCCATTTAGTGGTGATTGGCGGCGGATTATCTAATTTCGCGCAGATCTACGAGGAGCTACCAAAACGCTTACCGCAGCACTTATTGCGAGTGGCGCGATTGCCACGTATTGAAAAAGCGCGTTATGGCGATGCGGGTGGTGTTCGTGGGGCTGCATTTCTGAATTTGAATGAGCAATAGTCGTTACTATCAATAATAATACCCAATGTCATTGATGCTACAGGTCGGCAGCATGTTGTTGCCCCTGTAACCCCAAGTGGCAAGGTTATAGAAGAGGCAAAAAGTTATGCGCATTCGCCATCGGCTATGTCGGTTTCGCAAGAATAAGCATTTGCGGCATCAACGTTTTCGCTCCCGCATTTTTCATCGGGACAGTGCTGCCATCTCAGAAATGAAAAAACCCTTGGTGGTGGTACTTACGGGAGCGGGGATCTCGGCTGAATCGGGCATTCGTACTTTCCGTGCCGCTGATGGTTTATGGGAGGAGCATCAGGTTGAGGATGTCGCCACGCCTGAGGGGTATCGTCGGGATCCTGAATTAGTCCAGGCTTTTTATAACGCCCGCCGTCGCCAGTTGCAGCAGCCAGATATTGCACCCAATGCGGCTCACTTCGCACTGGCAGATTTGGAAGCCGTGCTCGGTGATAACTTTGTTCTGGTGACTCAGAATATTGATAATTTGCATGAAAGAGCGGGCAGTAAGCGAGTGATCCATATGCATGGTGAGCTGCTGAAAGTCCGTTGCACGCAGTCAGGTCAAGTGCTGGATTGGCCGGGTGATCTCTCTGCTGATGAGCGCTGCCACTGCTGCCAATTCCCTTCACCGCTGCGGCCGCACATTGTGTGGTTTGGCGAAATGCCGATAGGGATGGATGAGATCTATCAAGCACTGGCTGAAGCTGATTTCTTTATCTCGATTGGCACCTCAGGCCATGTCTATCCTGCTGCCGGTTTTGTGCATGAATCAAGCTTACATGGTGCGCATACCGTCGAGTTGAATCTGGAGCCTAGTCAGGTGGAAAGTCAGTTTGATGAAAAGCACTATGGTCTGGCGAGTAAAGTGGTTCCAGAATATGTGCGCGAGTTTTTAACCACGCGGGGCGAGAATCGTCAGGGCGACTAATGATTTCGGCTAATGCGCTATCTGCTTCATTGGATTGGCACCGCAATAATACTCTGCCGGTTGATCAATAACTCATCCGGCGAGTTTTTTATGTCGCGGCTTTTATTCTGGCTTAAGTTTGTCTAAAACTGACCTGACGCAATATTTGATCACGATCACTTCCCCATAATGATAATCACTATTATGAGGGTGGGAACCATGGACAAATTACTCGACCGCTTTTTCAACTATGTCTCTTTTGATACACAAGCAAAAGCCAATGTAAAATCCGTGCCGAGCACTGAAGGGCAGCGCAAGCTTGCTCAGGCATTACAACATGAGTTGCAGGCGCTGGGTCTCTCTCAGGTTAGCTTGAGTGACCATGGCTGTGTCATGGCAACATTGCCTGCAAATGTCTCCTGGCCGGTCCCCACCATTGGTTTTATTGCCCATCTTGATACTTCACCTGATTTCTCAGGTAAAAACGTCAATCCACAGATTTTAGAAAACTACCGCGGTGGCGATATTGCCTTGGGTATGGGTGACGAGGTTTTGTCTCCGGTTATGTTCCCGGTATTGCATCAGCTACTTGGACACACCTTGATAACCACTGACGGTAAAACTCTGTTAGGCGCGGATGATAAAGCTGGCATTGCCGAGATAATCACCGCCATGGTGCGCTTAAAGCACACCCATGTTCCTCATGGGGATATCCGCATTGCGTTCACACCAGATGAAGAGGTGGGCAAAGGTGCGCGCTTCTTTAATGTGGAGGAGTTTGATGCGCAGTGGGCTTACACGGTAGATGGTGGCGGTGTTGGTGAGCTGGAGTTTGAGAACTTTAATGCGGCATCAGTGACCATCAAAATTGTAGGCAATAATGTTCATCCCGGCAGTGCTAAAGGGGTGATGGTCAATGCTTTGTCGCTGGCGACTCGCTTCCATCAGGAACTTCCTGTGGATGAAACACCTGAGTGTACAGAGGGTTACGAAGGTTTCTACCATCTGCAAAGTATCAAAGGCACTGTTGAGCGGGCTGAAATGCACTATATTGTGCGGGATTTCAATCGCGATGGTTTTGAAGCGCGCAAGAAGAATATGGTAGATATTGCCAAGCGGGTCGGGAAAGGTTTACACCGTGATTGCTATATCGAAATCATTATGGATGACAGCTATTACAACATGCGTGAGCATATTGTTAAGCATCCGCATATTATTGAACTGGCCCAGCAGGCCATGCGCGATTGTGATATCACCCCGATTATGAAGCCGATCCGTGGCGGGACCGATGGCGCTCAGCTATCCTTCCGCGGGTTGCCTTGCCCAAATATCTTTACCGGCGGTTATAACTATCACGGTAAGCATGAGTTTATTACGCTGGAAGGGATGGAGAAAGCGGTCTCAGTTATTATGCGAATTGCGGAATTGACCGCTAAACGAGCTAAAGTCGCATAAAGTTACTGGCTATTTTTTAGTAGAATGCCCCGTTATTCGGGGCATTTTTGTATCATAAACCGCAAATCAGTCGTTAAAATACCAATATCCGCTGTTTACCATTGCACTCAGCATCGCCAGGAATGAAGGGTCTTCCAGTGCATCACCCAGTTTCTCGGCATCAACACTGAAATGTTGGCACAATGCGTCGGCGGCCTGCAAATGCGGTGTGTCAATCAGCTCACCGTTAGCATAACAATGATCACCAATGCGTAGCACGCGCAGGCCGGTCAGGCGTTGTAACGCCTCGCCTTGCTGAAGTAATTCATAGATATCACCGGCCTGATAAGGCGGCTCCGGTGGTGCAATATCCAACTCATGGCGCGATTGAGAGATAAACTCACCGAACCAATTTTGGAAGTGCTCTGGTTGCTGGACTAAATCCAACATCATGGTACGCAGCTTATCGACTTCTTGCGGCAACACCTCAGCAGGATGTTCGCGCAATTGCAGGTCGGGATCACTGTAGCGGTAGCTGCCTAACTCCCGTGAAAGTATGTAGTCAGCAAAGCCACTGACCAGTTCCCGCGCATTTGGAGCGCGGAAGCCGACGGAGTAATTCAATGCATTTTCAAGTGCATAGCCTTCATGAGGGAAACCCGGTGGGATATAGAGAATATCACCCGGCTCCATCTCTTCATCAATGATGGCGTCGAAGGGGGCAACTTGCAGCAAATCTGGATGTGGGCAATGCTGCTTCATTTCGGTTTTTTCGCCGACCCGCCAGCGCCGCCGGCCCGTACCCTGAATGATAAAGACGTCATATTGGTCAAAGTGCGGGCCTACGCCGCCACCGGGTACCGAGAAGGAGATCATTAAGTCATCCATGCGCCAGTCAGAAAGCTCACGGAAGGGGCGCATTAATGCCGCCGCGGGTTCGTGCCAGTGGTCAACCGCCTGCACCAGCAGTGACCAGTTGGTTTCGCCTAAGTGGTCAAAGCTCTCAAAGGGGCCGTGACCCACTTGCCAGCGACCATCTTCATGACTGACCAGACGGCTATCGACCTCATTCTCCATCGCTAACCCGGCAAGCTCGTCTGGCGAGAGCGGGTCAATAAAGTTTTTAAAGCCGCGTTTGAGGATAACGGGACGTTTCTGCCAATAGCGTTGCAGAAAATCAGGCCAATCGAGATCGAGTTGGTAATCCATGTTTATTCCAAATAGGAGGGGCTTGGCAGTGATTATAACGGATGCCTGCCACCAGTATCAGGGGGTGATAGGCAAATTTTGTTAATCATCGTGATAATCATTTTGTTGCCCAAAGGTGACCATCATTTTTGCGCCCCCTAAGAGGCTCTCAGTGATGGAAATTTCACCCTGATACTGTTCGATTATTTCGGCGGCGACTGATAACCCCAGCCCTTGCCCTGGGCGTAACGTATCAACCCGCAGCCCGCGTTGGAAAATCAACTGTCGCTTGCTTTCAGGGATGCCTGGCCCATCATCCTCGACTACGATAGTGAGCTGTTTTTCAGAGTGCAGGGCGGTGATCTCAACAAATTCCAAACAGTATTTGCAGGCGTTATCCAAAACATTGCCCATCACCTCCATAAAGTCATTTTTATCACCGAGGAAAGTGACTTCCGGCGAGATATCCAGTGTCAATACGACCCCTTTACGCTGGTAAACTTTATTCAGCGCACTGCACAAGCTATCTAGCAGGGCAGGAACAGAGTGAATTTCCCGAACCAGCACGCTATGTTCTGAACGCATACTCGCACGATGCAGGTAATAACCAATTTGCTGGGAGATTCGACTGATCTGCTCAAGCATGATCGGCTCAACTTCCTCGATAGTCGTCTGCTTACCGGTACGTAAAGAGCGTAACGTCGTCTGCAATACTGCCAGTGGGGTCTTAAGACTATGGGTGAGGTCCGACAGTGTGGTGCGATATTTGGTATAACGCTGGCGTTCATTGGTTAGCAAGGTATTGAGATTACGGACCAAACCCTGTAATTCGCGAGGTGGGTTCTCATCTAGTTGTTCGCGCTCACCTTTTTCAAGCTGATTGATCTGGCTGACCAGCGCTTTAATTGGCCGCAGGCTCCAATAGGCTGCTAACCACAGCAGGGGGATCACCAACAGTAAATTTGCCAATAAGACATAGCTAAACCAGTCCCAAACCAGGTCAGAGCGCTGTAACTCCTGCGGGATGGTATCGACGACCACAATAGTGAGTTGTGGCAAGCGGGAGGTCGCGGGATAAGTATTGACGGAGATTGAGTGAGTTAAGGCGCTGTTATCGTTATCGTCATATTTTTTAAGCTGATCTTGGGCTTTCGGGTTATCACCGAGCATCATGCTACTGATGTGTGTCCCGGTATCCAGTTCGTAAAAGCCCGGTTTTTGTAACCAGCTTTTTTCGATATGAGATTCAAGTTCAGGGACATGGCGCTGACGCCACAAGATGTTGCCATCTTTATCGTAAATCAAAATCAGCGTAGGGATGTTCAGTTCAAGTTCAGGGGGCACCGAAATACTGAGTTTATTATCGTGCCACTGTGCCAGACTGAAAAATAAGTTACTTTCACCACGGTGAGCTCTGAAGGTGTTCTTATCAAAGCTGACAATATAGCCCACCACAGCGACCATGCCATAAGATAGTGATAGCGCAAGGATGACACCGGCAGTTGCCATAAGAAAACGGGCACGCAGGGAGAACGGCTTACTATTTTTCCTGAACATGGTGTCTAGTTGGCGTCAAAACGGTAGCCCTGACCACGGATGGTCGTAATCACTTCACCCTCATGTTCTGCCTGCAGTTTTTTACGCAAACGGCCCATTAATACATCAATGGTATGGCTCTCACGTAGTTCTGCATCAGGGTACAGTTGCAGCATAAGTGTCTCTTTGCTGACGACCTTACCCGAATTACGAATCAGGGTTTCAATAATGGTGTATTCGAAGGCGGTCAGTTTAATCTGTTGCTGGTTGACACACAACTCCCGGCGCGAAAGGTCAATCTGAAACGGGGGGAACTCAATGACCTGAGACGCCAGACCAATATTGCGTCGCATCAAAGCTTGCATTCGGGCAATGACCTCCTCCAGATGAAAGGGTTTGGTCACATAATCATCGGCACCGGCTTCCAGCACTGCAACTTTATCTTGCCAGCTCTCACGTGCAGTTAGCACCAAAATGGGGAGGTTTGTTTGATGGCTACGCCAACGACGGATAAGGCTCAACCCATCTTCGCCGGGTAGGCCAAGATCAATAATGGCGATATCTGGGGCGTGCTCTTGTAAGAAATAGTCCGCCTCTTTAGCATCTTCTGCTGCGTCGACCTGATGGCCCATTTCACGCATTTGCACCGTAAGATGGTGGCGCAACAAAGCGTTATCTTCCACAACCAAAACCCGCATACCACGTCCCTCGATAAGTAAATAACCGGATAACCAATATTACCCGGTAAGTTATTAATTAGAAGTTATAACGTAAACCCACTTGCATTGCTTGATCACTCACCTTCCAATTATGGTAAGTGTATCCCACTTCGCCCACGAGGCTTTGCGTGAACGCGTAGCTTGTCATAATGCGAGCTTCATGGAAGGCACGATGGTCATAGTTTGCCATTCGATAGGCTACATCCATACCGACGTTCTGCGATAGTTTACTTTTAATGCCAATTTCGCCCGTAGCACTATTGTAAGTATTGGTTTTTTTACCGTCTTTACTGGCATCAAATACCATTGCGCGGCGACTAGCGCCCACTAAACTATAAAAATCGATATTAGGGGAAAAAGCAAAGTGATACCCAACTCCGAGAACGGCTTCTGCAAGACCTCGGTCTTTATTGGCAATGCTATTTAGGCGACCATCAATAAATACATTGTTATCAAAGCCATAGCCACCGTTGATATAGAGACCACCCATATTGCGGTTGCCAACATGAGAGTAGTTATTTTGACTAAATTGTTGATCAAAGCGCGCATTATTATTGATCACACCGTATTGCAGTCCACCGGCGACGTATGTGTAGTCACTCGCCATTGAGGTGACACAAGTTCCCATCAGGGTGAGTGCTAGTAGGGTTGGTTTCAACATTTGATAATAACTCCTGCGTGTAAGAAATCCTTTTGATATCGCTATTATTATCAATCACAACGACTAAACAGGGTATAAACAGGGCAGGAGCGTGGAGGGATAAAAATGATTAAGACGCTAATGAGCCTCATCCTTGAGGCTCAAGCAGTGGTGATATATTACTTTAATTCATCAACCATGGTGACAGCCCGACCAATATAGTTGGCAGGTGTCATGGCCTTCAGGCGAGTTTTCTCCTCTTCCGGCAAGGCCAGACCATCAATAAACGCCTGCATACCTGCGGCATCAACACGCTTGCCACGGGTAAGTTCTTTCAGCTTCTCATAAGGTTTTTCAATGCCATAGCGGCGCATGACAGTCTGGATTGGCTCAGCCAGAACTTCCCAGTTATGGTCCAACTCTTCCAGCAGGTGTGCTTTATTGACCTCCAGCTTGCTGATCCCTTTCATCGTCGCCTGATAGGCGATCAGGGCATAACCCAGGCCGACACCCAGATTTCGCAACACGGTGGAGTCTGTGAGATCACGCTGCCAGCGTGAAACCGGTAACTTGCTAGCCAAATGGCCCAGCACTGCATTAGATAGCCCAAGGTTGCCCTCGGAGTTTTCAAAATCAATCGGGTTGACTTTATGCGGCATGGTACTTGAACCAATCTCGCCAGCGATGGTTTTTTGCTTGAAGTGATTCAGTGCAACATAACCCCAGATATCGCGATCAAAATCGATCAGGATAGTATTGAAGCGGGCAACACAATCAAAAAGCTCGGCAATATAATCGTGAGGTTCGATTTGAGTGGTGTATGGGTTCCAGTTAATCCCCAGTGACGTGACAAAACTTTCGCTGAACTGATGCCAGTCAACTTCAGGATAAGCCACGATGTGCGCATTATAGTTACCAACAGCACCGTTGATTTTGCCCAGAATTTCCACTTGTGACAGTTGGCGGAACTGACGCTCCATACGGTAAGCAACGTTAGCAAATTCTTTACCGATAGTGGAGGGGGTTGCTGGTTGACCATGGGTGCGGGACAGCAGCGGCAAGTCACGATATTGGTGGGCCAGCGCTTTAATTGAATCAATAATCTGACGCCACATCGGTAAGACCACATCCTGGCGGGCGGTTTGCAACATTAAGGCGTGGGATAAGTTATTGATATCTTCAGACGTACAAGCGAAGTGAATGAATTCTGACACCGCATGTAGGGCTGGAATGCTCTCCACCTTCTCTTTGAGGAAGTACTCAACCGCTTTCACATCATGGTTCGTGGTACGTTCAATGGTTTTGATGCGTTGTGCATCCTGTTCATTGAACTCTTGCACGATCTTATCGAGGTAAGCGTTTGCGTCGGCATTAAAAGCCGGAACTTCTTTGATTTCTGCACAGGCGGCCAGTTTTTGCAGCCAACGTACTTCGACCTGCACACGGAATTTCAGCAAACCGAATTCGCTGAAGATTGGGCGCAGTGCGCTGACTTTATCGCCATAGCGTCCATCAATAGGTGAAACGGCGGTCAGTGAGGATAATTCCATCGGTGGCGACTCCTGAGATCAGATTTCAATTATGAGCAAGAATACTCTGTGCCTGCTTAAACAGACGATTTCGCGAAAACATTAACTGCAAGCGGCTTCCGCCAACTTGTTGCCAAAGCACGGTTGAGCGGATACCCGCCAGCAGGGTGGCACGAATTTTTGCCTGCACCAGTGTGCTTTGTAAAATAGCCGGTGAACCTATGACCTGAATACGCGGGCCGAGCGGGCTGATAACATCAGTATAAATAGATGCCAGCGAACTCATCATAGTTTCAGATTCGAGGTCAAAATGTGCCAGTTGGCGATCAAGCTGGCTGATACGTTCACCTAAGGTATTCATGGCTGATTTATTGGCGTTGAGCTTCCGTTCCAGCACCATCAGGCTCAGGGTATAGCGGGTCAATTCCGCTGCTGGCCCCTGGCGATTGGCATTTAAGACGCTTTGCAAGGTTTCCAATCCCATTTTCAGGGATTGCTCATTACCGCCAAACACCGCCAGTGTTGAGGGGGGATTGGTTTGCAGCAGCCCCCCCAACACGGTACTTAATGCGTCATTATCGCACTGACCTTCATGGGCCAATTGTTGAACCAAGCGAGCTGACTGGCAGACTCCTGCCAATGCCAGCGTAATATCATAATAGTTCTTCGCCACGGTCACTCCTGTAAACATTTCGGCTCAGTGTTGACTGATTTAGTGGGTTGCTGAGTCAATCAGCGGATAGCGCGCTTCAATAATACCACCACCGAGACACACTTCAGCCTGGTAGAAGACGGCGGACTGACCGGGCGTAACTGCTGCCACCGGATCATCAAACCGAACTTCCACACGTTCATCATCCAGCGGTGTCACGGTGCAAGGAATGTCCTGCTGGCGGTAACGTGTTTTCACGACACAGCGGAAAGCGGCGGTGATAGGTTGACGATCAACCCAATGTAGCTGTTGGGCAATCAGACCCACAGACATCAATCGCGGATGTTCATGGCCTTGTGCCACCAGCAAGATATTGTTGGCCACATCTTTATCCACCACATACCAAGGGTCATCGCCGCCATCTTTGGTGCCACCAATCCCTAACCCCTTACGTTGCCCCAAGGTGTGATACATCAGGCCCTGATGTTCACCCATATGTTGGCCGTCTACGGTCATGATTGGGCCGGGTTGCGCGGGCAGGTAACGACCAAGGAAATCGCGGAATTTGCGTTCACCAATAAAACAGATACCGGTAGAGTCTTTTTTCTTTGCGGTAACCAGATCAAGCTGCTCGGCGATGCGGCGAACTTCAGGTTTTTCTAACTCACCCACCGGGAACAGGCTCTGAGCAAGCTGTTCGTGACTGAGGGTATAAAGGAAGTAGCTTTGATCTTTATTGCCATCCAAGCCACGTAACAAGCGGCTTTTACCATTAACGTCCTGACGGCGAACATAGTGACCGGTAGCAATATAGTCAGCCCCCAGATCTTCGGCGGCGAACTCAAGGAAAGCTTTAAATTTGATCTCTTTATTACAGAGAATATCGGGATTAGGCGTGCGCCCAGCTTTATACTCTGCGAGGAACAGTTCGAACACGTTGTCCCAATATTCTGCAGCAAAATTGACGGTGTGCAACTCCATGCCCAGCTTGTCGCATACCGCTTGAGCATCGGCCAAATCGGTCGCTGCTGAGCAATACTCTTCGCCATCATCCTCTTCCCAGTTCTTCATGAACAGGCCAGCGACTTGGTAGCCCTGTTGCTGGAGCAGGTAAGCGGAAACGGAAGAGTCGACACCGCCGGACATACCGACAATGACTTTTTTCTGGCTGTTATCTGACATGGGAGTCTCACTAACGTAAATACCTAAGCCTCGGCAGGACTCTTGCGGATCAACCATCCGAACAATTTTTCCACGCCGATAAGGCATTATAAAAACAAGCGCCGGATTTTATCACGTTGATCGCGTTGCTGCATTGTTGATTCGCAGTCTGAGTGAAATTACCTACGTAAATCAAATCCGCCTGCTACAGCGGCCAGTTAAAGGGGCCTACCAAATCAAGGGAGTAGCGCTCTGGCTGTTGGTAACAGCGGATACTTTCAGCGACCAGCGGTGAACGCAAATTGGCTGATTGCACTATTTCATCGGCAGTGAGCCACAGGCAGCAGTCGATATCACTGTCATGGGGCGAGGTGGGTAGTGGGGCCGGCAGTTCAATCACAAAAGCGAAACGTAAAAATGGCGTTTTGTCCGGTGCGATCCATTGATGCATCCGCAAAAACGATTGCGGTGTTGCCCGAATACCGGTCTCTTCCCACAGCTCTCTTTCCGCGGCCTGTAGCAGGGTTTCATCTGCTTCCAAGTGACCCGCAGGTTGATTCCACAACTTTTTACCGTTAATGGTCTCTTCAACAACTAAAAACTTCCCTTGAGCGTGTACGACACAAGCGACGGTAACATGGGGCTTAAACATGGTTTATCTCCTTCCATTCGCCTGGCTGTAGGTCGCCAAGACTTAAATTTCCCATACTAAAACGTATCAGGCGCAGGGTTGGGAAGCCAACATGGGCAGTCATTCTGCGGACTTGCCGGTTGCGGCCCTCGAAAAGCGTGATCTTTAGCCAACTAGTGGGGATCGATTTTCGTTCTCGAATAGGCGGATTACGTGGCCAGAGCCATTCGGGTTCAGCCACTAACTCAGCTCCGGCCGGTAGGGTCGGGCCATCTTTTAAGGTCACACCCCGTTGAAGCTGAGTAAGCGCTTCCTCTCCGGGTACCCCCTCTATTTGCACAAAATAGACTTTACCTGTTTTCTGGGCCGGTTGCGTCAGTTTGGCTTGTAATTTGCCATCGTTGGTTAATACCAGTAAACCTTCACTGTCACGATCGAGTCGGCCAGCGGCATAAACATCATTAAAAGGAATGAATTCCTTCAATGTTCGGCGTCCGGACTCATCTGTAAATTGCGGCAACACATCAAAAGGCTTGTTGAATAACAGTACTCGCCGTAGGGTGACTGGTGTTACCGCTTTGGCCTGTGACTGAGTGCTGAATCGGTTAACTTTGTGATTTTTAACAGAGAATTTATTCATGATTATTGCGATTCCGAATGATTAGCGCATTATACCTCAATCCGTTTCGGATTGGCGTGGAACGAATATTCAAGTAGTATTGACACGAATCTTACAAGGCATTAACAAAATTGCGCTGAAGGAGAGGTTGATGGAAAGCAAAGTAGTGGTTCCGGCAGAAGGTAAGAAAATTACTGTCGATGCTCAGGGTAAACTGGTTGTTCCGCATAATCCGATCATTCCCTTTATTGAAGGTGACGGCATTGGTGTTGATGTGACTCCAGCCATGATCAACGTGGTCGATGCTGCGGTGAAGAAAGCCTATAAAGGTGAGCGTAAAATCGCCTGGATGGAGATCTACACCGGTGAAAAATCAACGCATGTTTATGGTAAAGACGTTTGGTTGCCAGAAGAGACACTGGATCTGATTCGTGACTATCGTGTTGCGATTAAAGGCCCGTTGACCACGCCAGTTGGTGGCGGTATTCGCTCTTTAAACGTTGCTTTACGTCAACAACTCGATCTGTATGTGTGCCTGCGCCCAGTGCGTTATTACGAAGGGACACCAAGCCCGGTAAAACACCCTGAATTAACCAATATGGTGATTTTCCGCGAAAACGCAGAAGACATCTATGCGGGCATCGAATGGAAAGCGGGTTCACCAGAAGCAGAGAAAGTCATCAAGTTCCTGCGTGAAGAGATGGGCGTGAAGAAAATCCGCTTCCCTGAACAGTGCGGTATCGGTGTAAAACCTTGTTCAGAAGAGGGGACCAAGCGCTTGGTACGTGCTGCGATTGAGTATGCAATTACCAACGATCGTGAATCAGTCACTCTGGTTCATAAAGGCAACATTATGAAATTCACCGAAGGCGCATTTAAAGACTGGGGTTACCAGTTAGCGCGCGAGGAGTTTGGTGGTGAGCTGATCGACGGCGGCCCTTGGGTTAAAATCAAAAACCCAAACAACGGCAAAGAGATCATCGTGAAAGATGTGATTGCTGATGCCTTCCTGCAACAAATCCTACTGCGTCCTGCTGAATATGATGTTATCGCCTGTATGAACCTGAACGGCGATTATATTTCTGATGCATTGGCTGCACAGGTTGGCGGTATCGGTATTGCCCCAGGTGCTAATATTGGTGATGAATGTGCCTTGTTCGAAGCCACACACGGGACTGCACCAAAATATGCGGGTCAGGATAAAGTGAACCCAGGTTCTATTATTCTGTCAGCAGAGATGATGCTGCGTCATATGGGCTGGTTTGAAGCGGCTGATTTAATCATTAAAGGCACTGAAGGCGCGATTCAGGCCAAGACAGTGACTTATGATTTCGAGCGCTTAATGGATGGCGCTAAACTGTTGAAATGCAGTGAATTTGGCGACGCCATTATTCAACACATGTGATTTTAATACATCTATAAAACTTCACGGGGGCTTATGCTTCCGTGGGTTTTTCAACACTCTAACATTTCTTCTGCAAAACCCTTCTGCAAAATAGCCATTCTTAGCTGACTTAATATCCTGCGATTAGCAAAATTCCGGAAATTTTTAAGGTATTAGTGGTATGTCTCATGGTTTTGGATCCACTCTCTGCTAGAGTATGCCCACTGATTATTATAGGAATAGTAATTAATGGGACGGATTTTAAGTATTTGTTTGCTGGCTTTGGCATTAAGTGCCTGCGATAGGGGCCATGAGCCTTTCGTCTTCACCGCAAACGTTGCAAGCTATTCGAATATATTCGGGTTTGACCCAATACAGGGGCCGGTGAAATCACTGACTCAAAAAATGCTAGATGCAAAGGGTGATACTTATTCTGATGTTCATGCAGAGATAAATAAAGATGGCTGCTTTACCGTCCTTCGGATACATACTCCTGACCAAGATGTTGATTTGGATTACGTAAAAGAGGGGAGTTATCTAATCGATAATAAAACTAAAGAAAAACAGCTCATTTTAAATGATAAATGCAACATTACTCAAACCGCGAGTGGAAACGTTAAAGTCATAAGTAATGACAAAGGATTCGTAACCGATGTTAAAATGTCTGAGTCTGGAGTGACAAAGAAACATTATGATTATGATGCTAGTGGGTTTCCTGTTGTAGATATTAGCTACGATCATGGTAAGACATTTAAAATAGTGACTGAATTAGATGCTAAAGGGCAACGCCCATTCAATTATAAAACGAAGATTTATGAAAATGATAAGCTGCTACTCTCAACTAAAAGAGATTGCAAAACTGATTCACATGGGAATCCGACATCTTGCAAAATAGAGAGTATGGAGCCCGCAGGTAAAGTCATTGAGGTCTATACGGCAACATATAATACTGAGTACTACTGATTGCTGCGTTTTAATTGATCTTAGGATAGGCGGGAACTCTTCCCGCCATCTGATGTGAATCCTTACGCGAATGGAGACTCTTTTTTCAGGATTTTATCTATGATATTTAGCACACCAGAATCATTATTTGAGTCAGTCTGATACTTGGCAATTTTTTTAATATTATCGGGTGCATTTGCCATGGCATAGCCAAATCCGGCATATTGCAACATCTCAATATCATTGCCACCATCACCAAAGGTGACCACCTCCTCATCTTTTACCCCCCAAATATTTTGGAGTAATTTGATGCCATTGGCTTTGTGGACACCGGGTATTATCAGGTCGACAGAACCATGGCCGCTGGAGACTGGCGTGACAATACCTGCCAATTCATATTCAATGAATGTCATAAAGTCGGGCAACTTTTCATTGGGTAAACTGATCGCGAATTTAAATGCTGGTTCTGTGACTTGATTAAAGTCATCAATGATTTTAAGTCGGTGATAGTATTTGCTCATGGTGGTATAGAATTCTTGATCTGAAGAACTCAGCATATACGCACCACTCTTTCCGCAAAGTATTACATCAAGATAGGGGATCGGCAGTAACGTTTTTAGCACATGATGACAGTCGCCACTGGCGATTTCGCCACAAAAAATCTCGGTATTTTCATTGCTGACATAGGCGCCATTCTCAGCAACAAAAGCGATTTCATTAACGATATCAGGGAAAAATGAAATTAGCTGATAATATTGATTACCACTGGCAACAACAAATTTTATTCCATTCTCTTTTAATTGTGAATATTGTGCACTAAACCGTTGCCGATCAAAGCTCATTTGATCGTTGAGGAAGGTTCCATCCATATCAACAGCAATAATTTTGATGCTCATTTCATTTTCCTCTTTAACATATTTTAAAATAGGGCTAATAGAAAATATTTACACATAATTTATCTAAAAAAAAGCTAGCATAATTTTGCTAGCCGGTAAAATTACCTACTCAGTTACATTTTAATCTTCAAATTTAATCTTCAAAACATTGCGTTGGCTAACTCTTCCGTAGCTTTCATTCCAGTCATATTGTCACTAGTCACTGGAATACTTCAGCTTAAAAGCGCCTATTGCGATAACAAGGAATGTCAGTGCAACTATTGAGAATGCCGTGTAAAGGTCAGTCAAGTGGGCAATAAAACCGATTAATGCTGGCCCACCCAAGACCCCGAAATAACCCATTGTTGCGACCAGAGCGACTGACATATTAACAGGCATCACTTTTTCCTGCCCCGCCAGAGTGATAAGCACTGGAACTATATTCGCAGCCCCAATCCCCACCAGAGCAAAACCAAGCAAGGTCAATTTCCAGTCAGGAATAGCGACCGCGATGGTATAACCGATCATGGCAAAGACACTACTGAAAATCAGTACACGTTTACGTCCCAAGAGAGTGACAACTTTGTCGCCAGTAAAACGCATGACCGACATAGTGCCACCGAAAATGGCAAATCCCCATCCGGCATGGGCGATATCGAGGCCACGGTCATTAGTCAGAAATACGCCACTCCAATCCAATATTGCACCTTCTGCCATGAAACATATCATGCACATCAGCGCCATTAAAATGAGCCTAAAGTTTGGTCGCGGTTTTGTTATTACCGGCTCATTAGGCTCTTTATGATCGCCAAAGGGGATTAATTGGTTGAATACGGTTGATGTAATTATTGCAATCACTGCGACAGCAATAAGTGTTACGGTGAAGGGCATTAAGCCGACCGTAAACAGTATTGCGCCGCCCCCAGCGCCAGCAAGTGAGCCAATACTGAATAAGCAATGGAAGCCGGACATTAGGGGCTTATCAGCGGATTGTTCAACCAGAGAGCCCTGAACATTCACGGCGACATCGACCAGGCCAATACCCGCGCCAAAAAAGAATAGGCATAGTGCCATTAAGGGAAATTGGTCAATAACGGCCAAAGTAGGTAAGAAAATACTGGTCAGTGTGATACCCAATAGCATTATATTTCTGCACCCAAAACGGCCGATGAGTTTTCCTGAGAAAAGCATCGCCAGAAGTGAGCCACTACCCAGGCAGAGCAGCAACATACCCAATGAGCCTGCATCGAAATTTAATCTGTTTTGGGCATAAGGCACTAGTGATGCCCAAAGCCCCATAGCAAATCCGGCGACAAAGAAGATGGCTCGTGTGGCGATACGTTTAGCCTGAGAGTCCAGAGGGTAGTCGCGGGGATAAGTAGACATTCTATAGTGACCTTTGTCTGGTTAAATGTTCGAGTAATCAATTCTAAAACACTTTATAAAATACTTAAATTAAGTTATAAAATATAATGCTACCGCGAGTAGTGTCAAGCACAATCTTGACTGGTGAACAGGTTTATCACCTGAGGTTGAAGGGCGGAAGTATTCAGTGGTGAGTGCAAACTGGAAGTGCATTTTTTTGAATGGTGTATTTATGTCTTAGACATATTTACCCGATGGCAGAAGTATCTGAGTGCTAAATCTTAAATACTCGGAAGCTATTGTAAGCATCAAGGGTGTATTCTGATATTCCATTATGGTAATCAGATTTTATGCTATCGCGATAAACAAAGTGAGGGATGTGTTTGCTATCAAACCTTTTTAGTAACTCAGCAGAGAGATCTTCGATACAACTCTGGCTGACCAGTTCCCCTGATATGGCTATGGTGGCGGGGTTAATTATTGCAATCAAAGATGACGTAATATGGATTAGTCTCTCTAACACCAAGGTGTGATGAGATTTTATATTGTCGCTATTTTCAACGTTATTATAAAATGGCAGATTAGATACTTCACCTGCAAATTGGCTAGCGCCTCTAAGCATTTCCCCTGAAATAACAATACCACAACCAGTACAATGCCTTGGCGGCATATAAATATAAGCGATAGGTTCATCTATATCACGGCAGTTATTCCGATAGAAACCAAATGCCGTATAATTCATATCGTTACCTACCTGGACAAAAATACCAAAGCGGGCACTTAATAACTCGGTTATTGCTAATCCCTCCAGGTTGATAATATCGCAGGAAAGTACGCTTCCACCACCAACAATACCGGGTAACCCAAGCCCTATGGCTCGGATATTACTATGCTTATCAGCAATATTCTGAATGTGCGTTATCAATGCATCCACAGTGAGATTACTGTAGATCTCATTATATTCTTCGATAGTCTTATTATCAGCAGAGATTAGGCGAGAGGATATAACACCTGAGGTGTTGGTTCCCTCAATATAAATACTTAATAGGCTAAAATAGTTCGAATTATATATATATCGTTTTGCCGGGCGGCCACCGCGCGATTCATCAAGAGACTCCTCAATAATTTCTCCCTTTGAACAGAGTTCATTCAAAATGGTGCCGCATGTCGCCAGACTTAGCCCGGTGTGGTTGGATATATCGCCTTTGGTTGCAGACGTCAGTGATTTTAATGTACTTGTAACCAACATAATATTTTTTTGTTTCATCTGTCTGGTGGTATTCATCGGAACAGTAGTCATTTTTTTCACCAATGGTTCAGCAGAAATGAATATAACATGTTAGTATTTATGAAGAAATCACTATCATTGTATTTGTTGTTAGCCTTCTCGTACTTATTTTTACCAGTTTGACTACTGATATTTCTAATTGAGGTTGAACAGATAATACATAAAATTCAATCCAGTCTGTAGGGGTAATGACCCACCTACAGACTTTCAATTATTGAGGGTATTAGCCTGCCGACTCTTGCTTACATAGCTCTTTTGGTGGTGTTTTTGGCATTTCGGCTTCGTTAAATAGGGCGTCTTGCGATACAACTTCGATCGGCGCAGCAGCAACCTCGCGGGCGCGTTTACGTAAGCTGAACCAACCGGCAATAAGTAACAGAGTTATCACGGGGACAGTGGCGATAGTCCAGGTGCCATTCGGATAGTCGAAAGCCATCATCACTAAAACACCGAGCAAGAAACAGAGTGTCAGCCAAGATGTTACTGGAGCGCCGGGCATTTTAAAGGAGACCGGTTTAGCTGTGCCCTGTTTTATTGCCTGGCGTAATTTCATCTGGCAGATAATGATAAATGCCCATGAGCTGATAATGCCCAATGAGGCAATGTTCAAAACGATTTCAAATACTTGTGATGGGACAAGGTAGTTTAGTAACACGCCAAAGACATAAATTCCTACGGTAACGAGTATCCCGGCATAGGGGACAGACTGCGGGCTCATTTTGGACATGAATTTAGGTGCTGAACCGCCCATTGATAGCGAGCGTAAAATGCGGCCAGTAGAGTAAAGGCCTGAGTTCAAGCTGGAAAGTGCAGCCGTTAACACCACAATATTCATGATGCTGCCAATATAGGGGACACCTAAGTTGCTGAAAAATGTTACAAAAGGACTTTGCCCCGCCTGATAGGCATTCCATGGTAGCAAACAGACTAACAGCACTACGGAACCGACATAAAATAGGCCGATGCGCCAAATAACACTATTAATGGCCTTTGGCAGCATTTTTTCCGGGTCCTTGCATTCACCGGCGGCAGTACCGATCAATTCAATCCCTGCGAAAGCGAATATGACTCCTTGGACCAATATCAGCGCTGGTAATAACCCGTGAGGAAAGAGTCCGCCATTATCGGTGATGAGATGCACACCGGTTGAATGCCCAGCAACACTCTGCCCAGTCCCAAGGAAGACGACTCCCACCACCAAAAATATTGCAATGGCAGCAACTTTGATCAGCGCGAACCAAAACTCCATTTCGGCAAACCACTTCACACCAATCATATTCATGGTCGCAACAATGGATAACGCGCCGAGTGCAAATAACCATTGGGGTACATCAGAGAATGTCCCCCAATAGTGCATATAAAGTGCTACAGCAGTAATATCGACGATCCCGGTCATTGCCCAATTGAGGAAATACATCCACCCCGCGACATAGGACGCTTTTTCGCCTAAAAACTCTCTGGCATAAGAAACAAAGCTACCACTGGACGGGCGATGTAAGATTAATTCGCCGAGAGCTCTGAGAATAAAAAACGAGAAAACTCCGCACACAAGATAAACTAACGCTAGCGCCGGACCTGCCATTTGCAAGCGGGCACCTGTACCCAAAAACAATCCGGTACCAATAGAACCGCCGATAGCTATCATCTGTATATGACGTCGCCCCATACTTTTGTGGTAGCCAGTATCATGAGAATCTAACCAGCGTTTTTTTGCGGCGTGATGGGTCTCCGCAGAGTGCTTTCCTGACATCATAGACTTTCCCTATTTTCCTGTCTGTCGTGCAATCATGGTGAATGTATTACAGCAACTGATTGCTAAAGGTTAATGCATAAAGAGCGTCTTAGCGCCTTCAGTTATTATGGTTTTTATTGCTGCCATTGGATTTCTGGAGGGGCATGCTATCGTTTCTGTCGTGATGAGGCAAAAAAATATTCACTTATAAATTATTTTTTTTGTGTTATTAGCAGAGTCAATAATTGAGATTAGGCGGCTTATTTATATTCAATGAGAATTCTTTGTGGTAGTCACATTCTCCATGGTTATTGATTAAATTATCAGCAATTTATAGCTCATTGTTTAATTGATGAAAATTAAAGCGCTGCTTATTTTAAATATATATTAACTCCTTATCTATTCGTAGTAAATTATTAACTCGCTTAGTTTCTATTGCTAGATTGTTACATCTCACAAGATTGCAACTTATCCTATTGATATTAATAATGAGGCATCATTGTTTTTTATTTCTCCGTGCTAACTTATAATTTATTTTTATGTAACCACGTTAATGTCATCAATGGTATTTAGTAAGCTACTAGATTGTTATAATGAAATCTGTTTCTCCAATAGATTTTGGTTCAGATATTTTTATGTGAATGACCTTGCTCACTCACTGAGCATAAAACACGCATGTTTTTGGTCAGGATGAGATCTGGCACACAATTTGCCCAAAGTGCCGCTACCCTCTGCGTGGCATTCAAGACCAAGAATAGGGATCTGAAACAACTGGTATCCTCTGCAGGTTTTACCGCACTATTGGGGATAACCGAACCGTCATTGTACAGTGTGACCCTTAAACTGAAGCGTCCACTGGTGGCGGCGATGATTGGTGGGGGCTGTGCAGGTATCTATGCGGGGTTAAGTGGCGTGGTGCGTTACGCCTTTGTTTCACCAGGGCTTGCTGCGTTACCGGCATTTATTGGCGAAAATCCAATGAATATCGTTCATGCACTGATAACTTGCGTGATTGCGATTGTTGTCACTTTTGCCCTGACGTGGGTGCTGGGTTTTGAGGACCCGGTTGAGAAGCAGCCACAACTCGATGAAATTATTAAAGATAATAGCAGATCAGATACCGCAGGCAACCGCGCTGAAACGGCGGTACTGGCCGAGGTCATTAACAGCCCGCTGAGCGGTAAGTTACTGCCACTAGCTCAGGTTAACGATGATGTTTTCTCTCTGGGGTTGTTGGGGCAAGGTGTGGCTATCACCCCGGAGGTGGGGGAAGTTCGTGCTCCGGTCACGGGCGAGATTATGACATTGTGCCACCAAATGTGTCCTGACGGGAAAATTGGCCCGGCGATTAATACCACCTCCATGTATCAGGCAAGTGCGCACCACAAGATGCGATTGCTGCGCATAACTGGGAAATATTACGCTGTTGGAGCTTTCTCGATGTGGCTGTTGATGGCCGTTATAATTCGCTGGCGTGGCGCTATTTACAGGACCGAGGGTTGGCCCCCATCCTGTAACATAATGAAGTTATTGTTATGGGCAAAGGTATTGGATTCAATAGCAAAATTGGCGATGCGATCGATCCGGAAAAATAGAAAAAATCTATGGTGTACAAAACACACAGGCAAGTAAAGAGTATGTGCGGTTGATTGAAAATACGCCAGAGGAGTATCTCTCTTTGGTTCAGAATATTATGAATAACGCCAATTTAAGCCTAAAGGGAAAACTGAGCGAGCAGTTATTCTTCACATTGACGGGTCATATCACTTTTGCTATTGAGCGCTTTCAAAAAGGTATTTCAATTCAAAATCGCTTATTATATGAAGTCAAAATATTTTATCCACATGAGTTTGTCATTGCACAACAAGCCGTTAATTATCTGAATGAAAAACTCAATATTCAGTTGCCGGAAGAAGAGGCCGGTAATATTGCATTCCATTTAGTGAATGGTCAGACTAATATCCAGAGCATGGAGAGTACTCTGCTTTCAGTTAAGATGCTGAAAGATATCTTTAATATTATTAAATATCACTTTAATGTTGTGATTGACCAGAATTCACTCAATTACCAACGTTTTCTGACTCATATGCAGTTTTTTATTCAGCGTATGATTGAGAGTAGCCAGATTAAAACCAAAGATAATTTTATTTTTGAACAAGTAATTCGCGAGTATCCAGCTGAGTACCGATGCAGTATGTTAATCCGTGATTATATCAAAAACCTGCTGAGCATCACTATCTCAAATGATGAAATATTGTATTTAATCATACACCTGGTTCGGATTGTGGGTTCGTCAACGGATGATGAGTAGTGGCAGTCGGCCCTAACTGCATCTCAACATAAATCCATTCACCACCAACTGAAAATCATACCAGACAAAACTGTCACCCTTCAGATTATTTAATTACAAAACGCCAAGTTAAGTTAATTATAATAAACTTGACGATATCTTCTCAAAAACAGAAATCCTAACCACTGTGGTTGTTTTTTTATTTTTAATCGAGTGGTAGTTTGATGGCATATATTTACATTTCAACAAAATGGTTGATATGTAATATCGATAATTTATTTTTAGTGCCAATCTGATTGATGTCTTTATCAGAAATATTAATCGGATGAATATTAACGGCTTTAGGCATTAGATAGGCCATCTTCCGTTCCTTAGGTGCTACCCAACTGTAGGTCTAAAATGAAAAAAACAAATCAGGATATCACTCTTTCATCCGCCGATAAAATTGATATGGCGGATAAATCCGCAACCAAGAGATTTTTTTCAAGTATCAATGAGATGAATATAAATACCATGCCAATGGCCCTGTTTATGACTATTTCGGCCATTGTGTTCATTTCGGCTTATGCCAGCTATTTACCGAAAAATATGATTGGTGGCCTGGCTGTTATCATGACGATGGGCTTTGTTTTATCACACATTGGCCGTCATATTCCCGTGCTGAAAGATATTGGTGGGCCGGCCATTTTATGCTTAATGGTGCCGTCGGTTCTGGTTTACTTTGGTATTTTCCAAACAAATACGCTGGACACTGTCCACTTGCTGATGAAAGAGGCGAATTTACTCTATTTTGTGATAGCCAGCCTGGTGGTCGGTAGTATTCTCGGTATGAACCGCGTGGTGCTTATTCAAGGGATGACACGAATGTTTATCCCGCTGGTGGTGGGCACGATAACCGCAGTGGCTACCGGTTTACTGGTTGGTAAATTATTTGGTTTTACCGCTTACCACACTTTCTTCTTTATTATTGTCCCCATCATCGGCGGTGGTATTGGCGAAGGTATTTTGCCATTATCATTGGCGTATTCAGCTATCCTTGGGCAGTCTCCGGATATTTATGTGGCTCAACTTGCCCCTGCGGCGGTAGTTGGCAATATTTTTGCGATTATTTGTGCAGGGGGACTGGCGCGTATTGGTATGCGCCGCAAAGATCTCAATGGCGAGGGGATGCTAATTCGTTCGGCAAAGGACAATGCCGTATTTACTTCGCAAGAGGGGCCAAAACAAGCGGATTTCCAATTAATGGGCGGAGGGTTGTTGATGACCTGCGCTTTCTTTATTGTTGGCGGTCTGTTTGAGCATATCGTTCATATTCCTGGCCCCGTACTGATGATCTTGATTGCGGTGATGTGCAAATACGCACAGGTTATTCCATCGAAAATGGAGCAGGGTGCGCATAGTTGGTACAAATTTGTCTCTACCACACTGGTGTGGCCGCTGATGATTGGTCTGGGAATGCTATATGTTCCATTGGAAAGTGTTGTCGCGGTGTTCTCTGTCGGCTATGTGGTGGTCTGTGGTGCCGTGGTGCTATCAATGGCTGCAATCAGTTTTATTATCGCCCCGTATTTAAATATGTATCCGGTTGAAGCTTCCATCGTCACTAGCTGTCACAGTGGATTAGGGGGGACGGGGGATGTTGCCATTTTGTCCGCCTCTAATCGAATGTCATTGATGCCCTTTGCTCAGATAGCAACCCGTATTGGTGGTGCATCTACCGTGATTGGTGCCACGCTGCTATTAGGCTGGATTATATAATTCCTCTATTGGTACTGGCGCAACAAGCGGTATCCCTTATCGGATGCCGCTTTTTTCGGGGGCTTAGGCGCACTCTGTTATTGGTAATGCTGCTATTGGCAATACTGTTTTAAGACTTCTTGCTGACTGGGTAAGCGCTTGTAGAGATAGACGGGGCGCCCGGTCGCACCGTAAAGAACCTTGGTGCTGAGGACTTCGGTATCTGAAAGATAAATCAGATATTTGCGGCAAGAAACCCGCGAAATACCAATGGCGTTCGCCATTTGCTCAGTTGAGAACTCCCCCTCTTGCATTTCTTGGATCCATTCACATACCGTGCGCAGTGTCTGTGCAGTCAGCCCTTTTGGTAACTTTTTCCGCTCGGCAGGGAGCAGATTACTGCGCCGCAGTAATGAGTCCACATCTTCTTGAGCACAATATTCACGTTGTTCCAGCAAGTTCTTTTTTTCACGGTAAATGGAGAGCGCCTCTTCAAAACGTGAGAATTGGAAGGGCTTAATTAAGTAATCGACTACCCCATATTGCAGTGCTTTTTTAATGGTATTCACGTCGGTGGCTGATGAAATCACAATCACATCAGTATGCACGCTGAATTCACGCAGCACTGGCAACAAATCCAATCCATTGTCTTGGCGCATAAAAACATCCAGCAGTACGAGATCAATCGGCTGCTCCGCGGCCATTAAGTACTCTCTGGCTTGCTGTAAGCTGGAAACTGAACCGCAGCAGTTGAAGCCAGCTACCTGGTTGAGATAGCACTTGTTCAGTTCAGCCACCATGGCATCATCATCCACTATTAATACATTAATCATGATTTACCGCGCTGATGTTGTTTGAAGAAATATCGCTAGAAGTCATATTGTTATTAGGTGTCATATTATTAAGGGTAGTGTCGTAGGGGAGGCTGATAAAGAACTGTGTAAAAACGCCCGCTTCAGAATCAAACTCAATATTACCGCCAATGCTCTCTAAACTCTGACGCACCAGGCTCAAACCGATGCCGTGTTCATTTCCTTTGGTGGAGAAGCCATTATCAAAAATACGATCTTGCAGTTCAGCTGATATGCCCGGCCCATCATCACTGACAACACAATGCACTCGGCCATGTTGATAATGAAAGCTGACATTGATCTCACGTTGGCCCTGGCTACCAATAGCCTCCATGGCATTTTCAATCAAATTGCCTAATACCGTGATTAAGGTGGTGGTCACTTGTTCATTATCGGTATCCGGCAATAAGCTATCGTCGCTAATGGATAATGTGATACCTAAGTCCCGCGCCCGGTTAATTTTCCCTAACAGGAAACCAGCAATGACCGGTGATTTTACTTTGCGTAGCAGAGAGCCGATTTCTGCCTGATAATTATTCGATGTTTTAACGATGTAATCTTCGAGTTGTTGATAGTACTTCATGTGTAGCAGGCCGAGGATCACATGGAGCTTATTCATAAATTCATGTGACTGCGCGCGTAAAGCATCAGCGTAATGCACCATGCCGGTCAGGCGTTGCATTAGTTGGCTCACTTCAGTTTTATCGCGGAATGTGGCAATGGCGCCGATAATATTACCTTTCACCATCACTGGGACAGTATTGGTCAGTAATATGCTGCCATTAAAGTTTATCTCTTCGTCACGGCGGGCAATGCCAGTTTCCAATACCTGTTGTAAATATAAGCGCACCGGCCAATATTGACTGGCATGACTCAATAACAAATTCTCCATCGGGCCACTTTGCTTAAATAGGCGTTTGGCTTCATGGTTAACCACGGTAATACGTGAGTCGGCATCAACAGCAATGACGCCCTCCTTAATTGATTGCAGCATGGCGTTACGCTGCTCAAACAAATTAGATATCTCGTAGGGTTCGAAGCCCAACATAATTCGTTTCAGCGCCTTAACCAAAAACCAGGTTCCCAGTGAACCAATCAGTGCGCCAAATAAGATGGTCCACGGGATAGTCCAGCGGGTTTCACTCACCACCGAATCAATACTGGTCAGGGAAATACCAATCGCCACCACGCCAATCTGTTTTCCCTGCTTATAGATAGGGATAAAAATACGCAATGCCTGCGCCAGTACACCACGATTTATCGCGCTGTGCTCTTTACCCTGCAATGCGGGGAGCAGATCATTGCCGATAAAGTGTTGACCGATCATTTCAGGGTTGGGATGTGAATAACGGATGCCTTTCATATCAGTAATAACGATGAATAGCAGCTCATTGGCTCTCTGTACTTCGCTGGTATAGGCCTGGATCTGCTGGCCGGCCGCCGGGTCTGTTAAGCCGTTAATGATGGTGGGTGAGTATGATAAGGCCCGTGCAACGGCGACGGCTTTGTTTTGCAAACTCTCTTGAGCCATCTGGCTGAGCTGAATGAAGAACAGCGTGTGAACCACTAATAGCACAGAGATAATCACCGCAGAGACCATCAGGGTAATTGAGGTGCTGAGCCGTAGCGGCATTTTTTGTTTTCCTGCCGATGTTGCGTTGTTCATGCCATGCTCCAGAGACACCGGCCTGGATGATCCTCAGACGTCCAGATAGATGAAATGGGTGGGTGACCAAAAGCCGTAATCCCAATAAGCGGGCTGACAAAGTTGCCTTATAGTTTACGCTGTTTAGTAATTAGGATGCTAATACTTAGGGTTACTTTAGCTACATAACGATTTATATAGTTATTCAAATATCACCCTTCACGGCCTGGATATCACGACCGAGGGCTATGTGCGATCTGCCCAGATTCGGTCACTACAATCAGGCGAGTTGGTCGAATTCGGCAACCCAAGCCAGTCTCAGTTGGTGACGTTCAAGTGCTAGCACGACCATTGCTTGTTAAGTTAGCCTGCTTACCGATAATTTGATGGTAATTAATGTGATTATACACGGTAGTAAAAGTGTTCTTGTTATTTTTTAGCGCTAATTGACTAATTTTGTTGATAAATGAGGTAATGAAAAACATAACTTATAAATGTTAAATCATGTGATTCTGTGATTCATTCCATGTATCGGAAAGAGAAAACAATTATCTGTATTAATTTGACTCATGTGGCAGCATTAAATATCGCGATAGATGCTGTTTCATTTTTATTAATATTAGTGATTAACGGCAAACTTCATGCCTTTGTTGCGCTGTTATGTCAGATTATTGCTAGCTAACATGGGAATCTGCTGTTTGTAATTAAAGACACGATCGTCAATTTTTTATTCCTCGTCTTTAATGTCATGATTCTGAAACAGTCTCGATGTTTTTTCCTCAGCTCAATAACAATCAAATTATTGAAAACAAGTGATATACAGCTTTCTTAAGCTAGGATATCTTACTCTAAGAATTTCATGATTTTTTGATAAAACTAAGGCTCGGGTAAGCTTCAATTGATTATTACCAGCTCCTATGAATTTAAGCGAAGGAACTATTTCTGCCGTTTAAAATAAGTTAAAGAGACAAAAGAAAGATAGAAGAATAAACGGAAGTTAAACGAGAGATAACCAATATGCCTACAGATGATAGCAAGAATGGAATTATCGACTACGTATCAACCGGACATCTGCCGGATCCAGATACAGTCGTTAAACTGGTGCAAGAAGCCCACCAACGTTTTGGCACAGATACAGAAGGCGTGGTTTCAACAGTTTACCCTGCATTGGAGCGTATTCCACCGAATCTCTTTGGTGTATGCATGGTCGGCACTAACGGTAAAGTGCATTCCGCCGGCGATGTAGACTATGAATTTACCATCATGAGCGTCTCTAAACCCTTTGTTTTTGCGCTGGTTTGTCAGGCTATTGGGGCGAAAGTTGCCCGTGAAAAACTGGGCGTGAACAGTACGGGGATGGCATTTAACTCGGTCACTGCGATTGAACGCGCACCGGATGGGCGCACAAACCCAATGGTGAACTCCGGTGCAATTGCCACCACAAGTTTAGTGCCGGGTGCGACCAGTGATGAGCAGTGGAAATTTATTTATGACGGTTTATGCCGCTTTGCTGGACGCGAACTGACACTGAATGAAGAGGTGTATCAATCTGCCTGTGAAACCAACTTCCGCAATCGTGGTATCGCCAATGTATTGCAGGGCTATGGGCGTCTGGGCTGTGATCCGCTGATCGCCACTGACTTATATACCCGCCAATGTTCACTGAATGTCAGCGCCCGTGATCTTGCGGTGATGGGTGCAACACTGGCTGATGGCGGTGTTAACCCACTGACCCGTGAGCGGGTGGTGGATAACGATGTGTGCCATTACGCATTAGCCGTCATGGTAACAGCAGGGCTGTACGAAACCTCCGGTGACTGGTTGTATGACATTGGTCTACCTGGTAAAAGCGGCATTGGTGGCGGAATTGTGACAGTGTCACCAGGGAAAGGTGGCTTGGGGACCTTCGCCCCATTACTGGATGCTGCGGGGAACAGTGTCAAAGGGCAACTGGCTGCCCGATTCTTATCACGTCGTCTTGGGATGGACATGTTTGTTTCTGAGCCTTACACCGAAAAGGGTTGAGTCCAGATAACTGGGCACTGCGCTGAAAATCGTTCGTTTTAACAACTAAGCGGTTTCAACCGCCGAGTGGTTTTGAAAACAAGAATAACATGTCAAAAGGATAGAGAAATTTATGGCGAATCAATCAGCTCACCGCGCAGGTGCGGAAGTTAAAGAGTCCTGGGTGCCGATGATAACCATCGCATTAGCCCAGATTTTAATGTCATTCAACGTAGCCTCTCTGCCGGTCGCCTTGGGTGGAATGGTCAAAAGTTTTAATGTGCCACCCACCACGATTGCGACCGCTATCGTGATGTACTCACTGTCAGTTGCCGGTTTCGTTATGTTGGGTGCCAAACTCAATCAGCGTTTTGGGCCATTGGTGGTGTTCCGCAGCACTGTTTTATTGTTCGGTATCGCACAGGTCATGATGACATTCAGCCCGAATGTTACCGTGATGATCAGTGCGCAGGCACTCAGTGGTTTGGCGGGTGCCGCCTTGGTGCCAGCATTGGTGGCACTGATTGCTGAAAACTACCGTGGTACGCAACAGGCGACCGCGCTCGGCGCTTTGGGTTCTGCCCGTGCCGGTGCCGGTGTCGCGGCGTTTCTGATCGGGGGTATTCTCGGGACTTATATTGGCTGGCGTCCGGCGTTTGGTATTTTGATTGTGTTGTCGGCGGTCATCTTTGTACTGAGCTTCCGCTTGAAAGCGGATAAGGGCCGTCCTGAAGTGGGCATCGATATCATCGGTGTAGTTCTCGCCGCTTCGGCCATTATTTTGCTGTCATTCGGCTTCAATAACCTGAACCGCTGGGGCTTCGGCTTAGTGCGTGACGGTGCGCCATTTGATCTGCTGGGCTTCTCACCTGCGCCATTTATGATTGTACTGGGTATCGTGTTGGGTCAGGCGTTTGTGGTCTGGACACGTCGTCGCCAGGAGCAAGGCAAGACGCCGTTACTGGCACTGGAAGTGATTACCTCATCCACCGAGAAAGCCGCCGTGTTTGCCATGTTCGCCGTGGTGGCACTGGAAGCGATGTTGAACTTCTCTGTTCCGTTGTACATTCAAATCGTGCAGGGCAGTACCCCAATGGCAACGGCGATCGCCATGATGCCGTTTAACTTGTCGGTGTTCTTCTCGGCGATGCTGATTGTTCGTTTCTACAAGAGACTGACACCACGTAAAATCGGCCGTTATGGCTTTATCACTTGTACCATCGCCCTGTTGTGGCTGGCATTTGTGGTGCGTAATAACTGGAGTGAGTTCGCCGTTCTGATAGGTCTGGTGATCTTCGGCCTTGCTCAAGGGGCGCTGGTTACCTTGCTGTTCAACGTGTTGGTCAGCGCATCACCTAAGGCACTGGCAGGCGATGTGGGTTCACTGCGTGGCACCACCAACAACCTGGCTAACGCCATCGGTACTGCGGTTGCCGGTGCTTTGCTAGTGGGCTTGTTAAGTGCCAACGTGATGCGCGGTGTGGCTGAAACGCCAATTCTGACGCCAGAGATCCAGGCTCAAGTCAATATGGATAGCATCAACTTCGTCAGTAATGACCGCCTGCAAGGGGTGTTAGCACAAACGACCGCTACCCCTGAACAGGTTGCAGAAGCAGTGCGCGTCAACGAAGAAGCACGGTTACGAGCGCTGAAATTTGGCTTGCTGATCATGGCGTTGTTATCACTGCTGGCTATTTTCCCTGCCGGTCGCTTACCTGACTATCTACCGGGTGAATTGCCTGCGGATAATCTGGAGCCAAAAGCCGGTAAATAAGCGGCGGTTTTGTTAGAAAAAATATTCTAAAAAAGAGTGACAGTGGGCGATGAGGATTGCCGCTGTCACTCTCCTTTCTGGTCAAAACTTTATCCCACCGCTAATCACCTGCGTTCTGTAACGTCATCACGGTAATGGACGAAAACTGTAAGTGTTATTCGGTTAAACCATGCGGAACCACCAGATTGCCCCGAAAAACTTGTGGATTGACATGGTTACCTGCCCGGGCATCAATTAAGTCGACAACTTTTCTGGCCAGTGTTTCCAACGAATACTCTATGGCGGGCACCGCCGGAACACCTGGTAATTGCACGGAACCGTCCAGGCTGAAAACCATCACTTTATCTGGCACGGTGCGCTTGAAGAGATGCAGCAGCGCAATGGCTTTTTGGGCTTCAATTTCATCCATCACCAGCAGGGCATTAAACTGCACGCCATTGTTCAACAGTGTCTGTAGTGCCTCGGAAGAGGAGAGAACACTCCCCATCACCAGGCTGCGATTATAGGGGATCAGGTAATTTTCTAGCGCCCGCTGATAACCCAGTAGCGTCTGCTCCGCCACAGTACCCGAAGCATGGTTTAACAGCGCGATATGCCGACGGCCCTGACTGACCAGATAGTGGCAGGCGGTCTCTGCCGCGAATGAGTGGTCGAATAAAATACTATTAGGGGTTGAGGATTCAAGACAATCAATCATGATGGTCTTGTCATCGGGTGGTGGCAACGGAAAGCGCGCGCCGATGATGATGATGGCATCACACAGACCATTGGCAAGCTCAGTGACGGCATTGGCCACCCCGACACTGTTATCCGCAAAGCGCAGTAATAGGTGCTTTTGGTGCTGACTAAACTGTTTTTCCAGGGCAAATAGATAACTGGTTGTTTGCTGAATATGTTCAGTAGCACAAATTACCCCGACACAGCCCGTTGACTGTGCGGTCAGAAATTGCGCGATCACATTCGGTTTATAGTTAAGAGTTTCGACCGCTTTCATTACTGCCAGACGGCTCTCTTCCTTGACCCCGCGTGACCCGCTCAACACCCGCGACACAGTGGCTTTAGATACGTTGGCTAACCGCGATACATCATTAATAGTCGACATAACTTCACTCCACTTTATCTGATCAATGGCCAGAGGGCCTTATCAGTTCCTTTTATCCTTGGTTCCAATCCAGCGCCACCCATTCTATACCCTGATTGCCTTTACGGAAACTGCTGTTACCAGAGAGTATCCAGTAAAACCTTTATTCCTGCTTAGCTTTTTGTGATGTCTTTCACAACTGCATATCTTTCAGTAAGTAAATATTTGAGCGCGCTCTCATATCTATTCTGTTTGGATGGAAACCGGTTTCCATTTTGTTTCCAATGAGGCTCAATATGACAAAGTGACAGTGAGGCTCTAGGTAATGAAAAAGATAATGTTGTGCTGCTCAGCGGGGATGTCCACGAGTATGTTGGTGAAAAAAATGCTGGCTGAAGCGGCAACACGTGGACTTGAGGTTCAAATTGATGCTTTTGGTGCCAGCGAGTTCAACGAGCAATTCAGCCGTTATCAGGTTGTGCTGCTAGGGCCGCAGGTGAAATACATGCAACGGGATTTAGCCGCGATAGCTGAGCCGTTGGGAATTCCGGTAATGACCATCGACATGATGGATTACGGCATGCAACGCGGTGATAAGGTCCTCGACTTCGCCTTATCTCTTATTAATGCAGTGAAATAAAAGGTATCTGCAATGAGTTCTCTTTACCAAACAATGGTTGGGATGATAGAGCAAACCATCACGCCGCTGGCCGGGCGATTAGGGCAACAAAAGTACATTATCGCGATCCGCGACGGTTTTACCTCGGCGCTGCCGTTTATGATCATCGGCTCGTTTATGCTGGTCTTTATCTTCCCGCCATTTTCGGCTGACACCACTTGGGGTTTTGCCCGTGCATGGCTGAATTTCTCCAGCACTTATCGTAATCAACTGATGTTGCCTTTCAATCTCAGTATGGGGGTGATGACCTTCTTTATCTCCGTTGGGATTGGCGCAAGTCTGGGGCGGCAATATAAGCTCGACCCGATCATGACGGGCCTGCTGGCATTGATGTCATTCTTGCTGGTGGCGGCACCTTTAGCCGACGGCCATATTTCAACTCAATACTTCTCCGGCCAGGGGATTTTTACCGCCATCGTGACGGCGGTCTACTCCACTGAACTCTATGCATTTTTAAAGCGCCACAATATTACCATTCGCTTGCCCAAAGAGGTGCCGACCGGTGTTGCGCGCTCTTTTGAGATCCTGATCCCAGTGGTGGCCGTGGTCGCGACGCTACACCCTCTGAACTTATTTATCGAATCATCCACCGGAATGATTATTCCTGAAGCGATCATGCATCTGTTAGCCCCTCTGGTTTCAGCTTCAGATTCGCTGCCGGCTATTTTGCTGTCAGTATTGCTCTGCCAAATTTTGTGGTTTGCGGGTATTCATGGTGCATTAATTGTTACCGGTATCATGAACCCATTCTGGATGACCAATCTGGCCTTGAACCAGGCGGCATTAGCTGCGGGGGCACCGCTGCCCCATATCTACCTGCAAGGCTTTTGGGACCACTACTTATTGATTGGCGGTGTGGGCTCTACGCTACCGCTGGCCTTCCTGTTACTGCGCAGTAAAGCTATTCACTTACGAACTATTGGCAAGATGGGGATTGTGCCGAGCTTCTTTAATATCAACGAACCGATTCTCTTTGGTGCGCCGATCATCATGAACCCGGTGTTCTTCCTGCCCTTTATCTTTGTTCCGATGATCAATGCCACATTGGCTTATATCGCCACCAAGTTGGGCTGGATAGCACAAGTTGTGTCATTAACGCCATGGACCACACCTGCACCTATTGGTGCCTCCTGGGCGGCAAACTGGGCCTTTAGTCCAGTGGTTATGTGTTTGTTATGTATGCTGTTCTCTGCGGTAATGTACTACCCATTCCTCAAGGCTTATGAGCGCAGTCTGCTGAAAGCTGATGAAGAGAAAGAGCAACAACAGAGCTTTGCTGAAGCAGCTGAAACTCGCTAGATCCTAATTAGATCTGTTTTTATGGAGAGTGCAATGAAGTATCAATTTCCACGTGATTTCTGGTGGGGCAGCGCCAGTTCTGCCCCGCAAACTGAAGGTGCAAGCCTGAGTGGTGGCAAAAGTGCGACAGTCTGGGACACCTGGTATGCCAGGCAGCCAGGGCGCTTTCATCAGCAAATTGGCCCGCAGCAGACGTCGACGTTTTATCAGCACTGGCAGCAAGATATCGCCCTGCTAAAACAGTTAAATCACAATAGTTTTCGCACCTCAATTTCCTGGGCGCGCTTGATGCCCAAAGGGCGGGGTGACGTCAATCCAGAGGCGGTGGATTTCTACAATGGCGTGATTGACGAATTGCTGGCGCAGGGAATAACCCCATTTATCAATCTGTTCCACTTTGATATGCCGACGGTGATGCAAGAACAGGGGGGCTGGGAAAGTCGCTATGTGGTTGAGTCCTATGCAGAATATGCTGATACCTGCTTCCGTCTCTTTGGCGATAGGGTACAACACTGGTTCACTTTCAATGAGCCTATCGTGCCCGTTGAAGGCGGCTATCTGTACGATTTTCATTACCCTAATGTTGTGGATTTCAAGCGCGCGGCAACCGTGGCCTATCACACCGTACTGGCCCATGCTTTAGCGGTAAAAAAATACCGTCAGCGCGAATTAGGTGGCGAAATCGGCATTATTTTAAATCTGACGCCATCCTACCCTCGCTCTGAGAATCCGGCGGATGTTAAAGCGGCTAACATTGCAGATTTACTGTTTAACCGCAGTTTTCTCGACCCGGTATTACGCGGCGAATATCCGGCAGAACTTGTCGCTTTACTGAAAGATTACGATCAATTACCTGATTGCCAGCCCGGTGACCGTGCATTAATCGTTGAGGGAAAGGTTGATCTGCTCGGCATTAATTATTATCAGCCGCGTAGAATAAAATGCCGCGATAGCCGGGTTAATCCTGAGGCACCCTTTATGCCGGAATGGTTATTTGATTATTATCAGATGCCGGGCTGCAAAATGAATCCGCATCGAGGTTGGGAAATTTATGAACCCGGTATTTACGATATTCTGACTAACTTGCGTGAAAATTACGATAATCCACGCTGCTTTATTTCAGAAAATGGCATGGGTGTTGAAAACGAACAGCGCTTTAGCCAGCACGGGCAGATTAATGATGACTATCGTATTGAGTTTGTCTCTGAACATTTAAAATGGGTTCACCGCGCATTAGCCGAAGGGAGTCACTGCCTGGGCTATCATATGTGGACATTTATTGATAACTGGTCATGGTGTAATGCTTACAAAAACCGCTATGGTTTTGTGCAGTTAGATTTGAAAACTCAACAACGCATAGTGAAGAAGAGTGGTGAATGGTTCGCGGCAACCGCTAATAACCAAGGTTTTGATGAGGTAGAGAAAAATGATTGATCTTGAAGAGGCGGTCATGGAGATCATCGTCAATGCCGGTCAAGCCAGAAGCTTGTGTTTTGAAGCTTTGCGCGCCGCGCGGGAAGGGGATTTCACCCAGGCTCATGCCCTGTTAGCGGAGTCTAATGGGTTCACCAAAGCGGCGCATCGTATGCAGACCAAACTGATTGAACAAGATGCAGGTGAAGCCAAAACGCCGATGACACTTATTATGGTCCATGCGCAGGATCACTTAATGACGTCGCTATTAGCCCGTGAGTTAACCAATGAAATAGTATTACTGTATCAGCGAGTGTAATTAACTCGCCATAATTAACTGTCGTCAAATAAAAATAGGCATTAGCTGTTTCGTAGAGGTCAAATATGAATATTTAACCATGGTGTGTTATTTGCCAATTAATGTTTCTGGGTATAAAAATAAATAAATTATTAACTCTTTAAAATCGAGTGGCAGAGTGCTGCCCATAGATTATGAAAGTATCTTTTACTTCACATTATCCTAAATAGAGATGGTCAATATGAATAAGTTTATACTGGTTGGACTTGCCAGTCTTTTATCAATGCCTGCATTAGCTGAAGTGACTTGGGAAACTCCTCAAGGGGATCTTAAATTATATGGTGATGTTGAAATTAATATGGACGCGGCCAGTAAGAGTGGGCAACTCACCTCATTACGTACCAGTGCAAATAAAGACTGGAAAGCAGGTAGCAGGGAGCAATGGGATATTAATGGACGAATTCTTATTGGTCTGGATGGTTATCGCCGCCTGAATAATGGCAACTTTGCGGGCTTTACCGTGCAGCCATTAGCAGATGTTGGCGGCAGCATGAACCTTGATGATGCAGCATTCTTCTTTGGTCATGAAAAAGACTGGAAAGTTAAAGTCGGCCGCTTTGAAGCTTACGATATGTTCCCACTGAATCAGGATACTTTTGTCCAGCACTCAGGGAACACCGCGAATGACTTATATAGTGACGGCTATGGCTACATCTATATGATGAAAGAGGGGCGGGGGCGCAGTAACAATGGCGGCAACTTCTTGGTAAGCAAATATTTAGGTAACTGGTATTTTGAAGTTAACACCATCTTAAAAGATGGCACTTCACTGTTTGCCAATAATACTTACCATGGTAATACGCTGGAAAACGAAAAAAATGTGGCTTATGTTCGCCCGGTCATTTCGTGGAAACAAGAGAGTCTCTCTGCTGCTATTGCGATGGAAAGTAACGTCATTAGCAATGCCTATGGCTATCGGGATGACCAGGGAGAGTGGCAGGATCAGTCTAAACGTAATGGTTATGGTGCCACCTTCACCTTTAATAATCAGGATAAAGACCCCGAAAATGGCATTGTGGCAAACTTGAGTTCGGCTTATATGGATGCAACCAATGAGAAGAACTTCAGTGCTGGCGCTAATATATTATGGCGAAACTTTGAAATTGGTTATATTTACGCACACAACGACATAGAATATTTCAACAGTGCGAATGCTGGTGTGATAACTTCCGGGATATTAACCTCACCAGACAAATATGATGTTCACACAATTCATACCTCTTATAAGATTGCCAATATTATGGATATGAATAACTTTAATTTATACCTTGGTGCCTACTGGTCTAAATTGGAAGTTGCTGAAAATAATAAAGTGATGAATGGCGAAAACGATGATCGTTATGGTGTTCGTGCCAGATTCAAATATTTCTTCTGACTTAATATCAGTTATTGGATAATAAATATTATCAGTTAACTACTTAAATTAGATTATATATCTACTGCAATAAGCGCCTGTCTGCGGATTTAGGTCATCTTCACCTGTGGTATTTCCGCAGCAGGCGCGTTTATTTTCTGCTCATCAATCACATCTAAGCCGCCTGAAGATAGACCACAAAACTGGCATGGGAAACACGTTTTACTGGCAAATAGTTGCGGGGCGTTCCGCATTTACAAACAAAACTTCAAGAGACTAAATATTTTTTGATACGGATCAAGACACATTTCCTTTGTTTAGTGTTAATGTTAATAAATCTCATTATCAACTTCATATGCGTTACTCAATTATGCAACTTTGGCACAAATTTACTCTGCTTTGCTGCTGCTGGTGGCTTTCTGGTTCATTAGCTTGGGCCGCTGTCGATTACCAGCAACTGGTCAATGATATCCAATCCCGCCTTGATAAAACGTCTCAACTCTATCAACAGCAGAACAGTGATGAGGCCCGCACCACGGTGCAGATGGCGTATTTTGAAGTATTTGAAAACCTGGAAGGGCCGATTCGTATCAATATCTCTGCCCAAAAGAGTTATCAAATGGAAGCGGCCTTTGGTGAAATCCGCCGCATGATTGGCGAAGGGCGGCCACAAGCTGAGGTTGATAATAAAATCAATTGGCTCAAAAGTGAGCTGGCAGGGGTGCTACCCATCCTGACTGATGGCCATAAGCTCACTGGCGAACAACAACATGCGGCTTATGAAAACAGTGACATTGCCGTGTATTGGCAGCAGAGCTTTAAAATTATCGATGATTTACTGGCGCAGGCTATCAGTGAGTATCAGGCGGGGAATTTCGCCGCCGCCAGCCAGAGTGTGCAACAGGCGCACTATCAGGGTTTTAAAAACTCTGAAATGGAGATGTCAGTGCGGGGCAATCGCTCCGCACAAGACGCCGCCGCGATTAACCAACAATTCACCGCATTAATCGATTTAACCAGCAAACCTGACCAAATGACGGAAGTCGCTTATCGCGTCACGGGCTTGTTGCAAACCATTGAAGAGATACTGCCGGGGCTACCCACCACCCGGGAGCAGCAGCAAGTCAGCGCGGATCAACCAACTGCGGGGCAAACCTCTGCGGGGGGGGCCAATACCGATGGAGCGGCTAATGCTGATTGGGCCGCGGTTTCCGACAAAATAAATCAGGCAATTACTGCGGCTATCGGTCAGTACCAAAAAGGGCAGACTGCAGCTGCCATGATGGCGGTACAGGACACCTATTTTGATCTGTTCGAAGCCAGTGGCATGGAGAACAAAGTCGGTTCCCGTGATGCGGCGTTTAAATCAACACTAGAAGGCCACTTCACCCGGCTGGTTAGCCTGATGAAAGCGGGACAACCGGCCGAACAGTTGCAAGCTGAAGCGGTGGCCTTGCAAAACGATCTCTCCAGCGCGGTCGTGATGTTAGGTGGCGGGGATGAAACCAACTGGAGCCTGTTTATCTACAGCCTGCTGATCATTGTCCGCGAGGGTCTGGAAGCTTTGCTGATTGTGGCGGCTATCGTCGCTTATCTGGTCAAAAACAACCATCAGGACAAACTGCCGCTGATTCGCCAATCAGTTGTAGTGGCATTAATTGCCAGTGTACTCACCGCCTTTGTCTTCCAGTGGCTCTTTGCCAATTCAGGGCAAAGTCGCGAATTACTGGAGGGCTTCACTATGATGATTGCTGTGGTGATGCTGTTCTCTATGAGCTATTGGCTGCTATCCAAAACAGAAGCACGCCAATGGAAAGCCTATCTCGAAGGGAAGTTCTCCAAATCACTCAGTAGCGGCTCGATGATAGGGTTATGGCTAACCAGCTTCCTGGCGGTGTACCGCGAAGGGGCCGAAACCGTGCTGTTCTATCTGGCGTTGATGGGCGATGCCAGTACCACCAGTGGTCATTTGTCGATTCTGGCGGGCTTTGGCATTGGCTCCGTTTTCCTGCTGGTGGCTTATTTGGTCATGCGCTTTACCGTGGTCAAATTGCCGCTTAAACCCTTCTTTATGTTTACCGGTGGCTTTATGTATCTGATGGCGTTTGTATTCGCCGGTAAGAGTGTCCTTGAGCTGATTGAGGGTAAATTATTTGAGCCGACCCTGCTACCGGGCGTACCTGAAATTAGTTGGTTGGGGATCTATCCATACCTGGAGACGTTGATTCCTCAAGGGATATTACTGATTGCTGCACTGATTGCCCTTTGGGTAATGCAACGGCGCGGTCGTGCTATCCCAGCATAATGGTCCGGCATGATGCCGGTGTGAATTACGACAATGTACTTATCATTTGATACCAGAGGGTGTGCTACATGACCATGAAGAAAACGATTATTGCCAGCAGCATCATTGCCAGCATTTTTGCAGCACCGGCTGCTTTTGCCTTTAAAGAGTATCCAGCTGGCGAACCTATCAAAATTAATGATATGGAAATTGCGGCGGTCTACTTACAGCCGATTGATATGGAACCTCGCGGCATGGGCTTGCCGGCAGCGAAAGCCGACATCCATCTGGAAGCTGATATCCATGCCACTGAAGGCAATAAAAATGGTTTCGGTGCTGGCGAATGGATGCCCTACCTGACTATCGCTTACACCTTGGTGAATACTGATACCGGCGCTAAACAAGAAGGCACCTTTATGCCAATGGTTGCCAGCGATGGCCCACACTACGGCGCTAACATCAAAATGATGGGGGTGGGTAACTATAAAGTGACCTATCACATTAGCGAGCCATCCAAAGCCGGTTTACATCGCCATACAGATAGCGAAACAGGTGTGGGTCGTTGGTGGAAGCCGTTTGATGTGAGCTATGACTTTAAATATACCGGCTTGAATTGATAGTAATACCGCGATGGCTGATGCAGTGATCGCGGTTTTTTACTGATATAGAGTGGTCAGGCAATTGTTGTTATCAGCACCTATAAGTGCTGATCAGTGATAACTGGCAGGTGTTGTGATCTCCTTGCCCAAGGTGTGTGCTAATGAGTTATTTTTTTGTTTCCGTACTACAAGCCTTTTTACCCGTGGCCTTGCTACTGGGGTTAAGTTGGGTGATTCGTCCCGCCCCTGCATTGAGTCGGGTGGTATGGATAACAATACTTATGGCTATAGTCGGGATATGGGCCGGTACTCATTACCCTAAATCGCAGCAGTTGCAGTTAGCGCTGGTGGGGATTCAACTGCTCGCGCTGTTGTTACTCTTATTCAGTCAATTCACTCCCCGCCGCTCATTGGGCTATTTCTGGCAGGCAGTTCTGGTATTCGGCGCAGCACTCAATTGGGGTAATAACCCTAATTTGGGAGCGTTTACCAACATCCATGTTATCAACACTGACCTGCTTCTCAATCTGGCGGCTATTATCGTCGCATTCGCTTGGGTAATTTTCTGTGCAGTATTATTGCTGATGATGATTCGGCAACTGCCAGGCTGCCGCTGGCCGCTGTTACTGCTATTAACACTGCTACTCATTTTGCCGTTGAGTGGCGATGCTATCCTGCTACTGATGAAGTTGCAGGTGTTGCCGTTAACCAAATCACTGCTCAGCTATGTTGCTTTGGTGACTAACGGACATGCCTGGCTCAGCTATATTTGTGCGCTGCTACTGGCATTGATAACACTCTGTTATCTGATGCCGCTGCGCCATGCTCGCCAGATGGTCAGTGAAAATTCAGAGCCGATTGCTCACCGTAAAGCTTTGGCGGGTTACCGCAATGTGCGCAGAATTTTTGTGTTGGCTTTATTGGCATGGATTGTGGTGACGGGCGCGCAACTCTATTGGGACAAAGTGGCTTCTCAGCCGCCACAACTCTCTGAAGCTTTACCCGTCACGCTAGCCGCAGATGGTTTAGTCCATATTCCGGTAGAGCAGGTGCGGGACGGCAAGTTGCACCGTTTTGTTTGGGTCGCTGATGATGGCAAAGCCGTACGTTTCTTCATTATTAACCGCTACCCAGACCGTTTGCGCCTTAGTGTGGTCTTTGATGCCTGCCTGTTATGTGGCGACCAAGGCTACGTGATGGAGGGTAATCAGGTTATTTGTGTTGCTTGCGCGGTGCATATTTTCATTCCTTCTATTGGCAAAGCGGGGGGATGCAATCCGATTCCGCTGGAAGAGTGGCGAAGTGATGATAAAGAGCTGGTGATCCCCAAAGCCTCTCTGGAGGCCGGGGTCAATTACTTCACCACGGTTGTGACATTAGATGTCATTGATCCGGTTGATAAAACGCACCTGACTAACCAAAAAGCCGAATTTAAGTACAGTTATGGCGATAAAACCTACTTCTTCTCATCAGAGGCGAATTACAACCGTTTCCGCGATAGTCCAGAACAATTTGTCACCCCAGCTATCCGCAGTGAAGAGAGTGATACTCAGGAGAACCCATAATTATGTTGTGGCGTATGCTCAAGCAGTCTTGGTTTAGGAATGTCCGCCGCAAGTCGCTGGCCGTATTTACAGTATTCCTTGCCGCAGGGCTAATCTCTTCACTGTTGGCGGTGTCGATAGATATTGGCGATAAAATGTCCCGTGAGCTGAAATCTTATGGTGCCAATATTCTGATTGAACCTGCCGGTCAGGTTGCGCTGCCGTCGCTGTTTGGTGAGCAGAGTAATCCACTGAGTGGCCAGGATTTCCTGGATCAAGCTGAGTTGCCCAATATTAAAGATATTTTCTGGCGTAACAATATTGTCGGTTTCGCCCCATTACTCAGCGGTGAAACTGAGATCAATGGGCAGACTATTCCGCTACTGGGCACCTATTTTAATCAGCCAGTTGATGTGCCTGATGAAGAGGATTACCACACGGGTCAGCAAATTATCAGCCCATATTGGCAGGTCAATGGCGCTTGGCCGCAAGAGCCAATCAAAACCGATGCTCAGGAGGTTCAGGCGTTGCTGGGTAAGCAATTGGCGCAACAAACCGGCTGGAAAACCGGCGATGAACTGCATCTGAACGGCGTTTCTGGCCCGTTAACAGTGAAGATAAGCGGCGTGCTGAGCAGTGGTGGTGAAGAGGAGAGTCGTCTGGTGTTACCGCTGGCCGCGGTGCAATCGTTACTGGGTCTGCCGGGGAAAATTCAGGCCGTACGGGTATCGGCACTGACTGTGCCGGAAAACGAATTGTCACGTAAAGCGCGTGAAAATCTTGAGGCTCTCAACGCCGAAGAGTATGACCTGTGGTATTGCACCGCCTATGTCTCCTCAATCGCCCACCAACTAGAAGAGGCCATCTCCGGATCAGTGGTCCGGCCCATCTGGCAGGTCGCGGCATCGGAAGGCGTGGTGATTGAAAAAATACAGTTGCTGCTGGCCGTCGTCACCATGGCCGCATTGATTGCCGCGGCCATGGGGATAGCATCACTGATGACCAGTACGATTATGGAGCGGGCTAAAGAGATCGGTTTGATGAAAGCATTAGGAGCGCGCCAGTGGCAAATTCTGATGTTGTTCTATCTTGAGGCCGCCATCAGTGGTTTGATTGGGGGGTTAGCGGGTTGCCTGGCGGGATGGGGGTTAGCAAAAACCATCGGCTTGATGCTGTTTGGTGCTCCATTGAGCTTCGCCTGGATGGTAGTGCCTTGTGTGTTGGTGATTTCGATTTTGATTGCGGTCATTGGCACTTGGTTCCCTGCGCGGCGTATCGCTAGCCTCTATCCGGTGGAGGTGCTCTATGGCCGTTAATCATCCGGTGGTGCAACATAAAGGCAGCCATAGCATGTTTTGGCGGCTAGTGCTCCGTGCCTTACGCTTGCGGATGCAGCGGGTCAGTGTGGTCTTTGCGGCACTGACTGTCGGTGCGGCGATTGTCACGGCCATGTCGGCCGTCTATTTCGATATTAATGCCAAGATGAGTCAGGAGTTACGCACTTTCGGCGCGAATTTCTATATCGGCCCTGGGCATGGCAGTTCATTTGAGCAAGAACGATTCCAGCCAATCATTGATGCTGCCCCGAAAGGGCTTATCAACGCCTCCAGCCCCTATATTTATGGCATGGCACGGACTGAACTGGAGAGAGTGGTGTTGATGGGAGTGTGGTTTGAATCCCTGCAACAGCTGGTGCCTTACTGGCAAGTCACCGGCAATTGGATTGGCGTCAGTTTTGATGATCGCAACGCGATGATAGGTGTCAAACTTGCGGAGCGCCTGCATGTCAAAGTGGGTGATACCCTCACCTTAGTGAGTGAAGGTGCGCGGCAGCGTCTGCAAATTAAAGGTATTGTTGAGGCTGGCGATGCCACCGATAACATGTTGATCGTTAATCTGGAACTGGCCCAGAAATGGCTCAATCAACCGGGGCACATCAGTAACGCGCTGCTTAGCGTCAGTAATGATGTGGGGCAGGTCGAGACTTTTGCCAGCCATCTGCGTGAACAATATCCTGACCTTGAAATTCGGCCAATTCGAAAGGTATCAGCCTCAGAAGGGCAGGTGCTCGATAAAATAAAAGGGCTGATGGGGTTGGTGTCGGTGGTGATCCTTATTTTGTCCTCCCTATGTGTCAATACCACACTGATGGCGATTGTGGGCGAGCGCTCGAAAGAGTTCGCCTTACAAAAAGCACTGGGAGCCAGTGGTGGTGACATCATTCGCCAAATGTTGACCGAAACCCTGATTATCTCGCTGGCTGCCGCACTCTGTGGGGCTTTGCTGGGGTATATATTGGCGCAAGTCTTGGGGCAGACCGTATTCAGTGCGTCAATAGCCTTACGTGCCCCGGTATTACCGCTGACACTGATATTGTCATTGTTAGTGGCCGCTGTTGCGGCAATTGTTCCCACCCGCCGGGCTATTCATATTGAACCCGCTAAAGTCCTTAAAGGAGAGTAGCAAATGACATCAAAGCTAACACAGGTGAAACCTGAGCACGTTACGGATGCTGTCATTGAAACCCGGCACTTATATAAGCGTTTCGGGCAGGTGACGGCGCTAGAAGATATCAATATTCGCATCAATCGTGGTGAGTTTGTGGCAATTATGGGGGCATCAGGCTCAGGTAAAACCACGCTGATGAACATTCTGACTTGCCTGGACACGGTAAGCGAAGGGCAGGTGTTGCTCGATGGCATTGATGCTGCGGGCCTGGATGAAGAGGGGCGCCGGAAATTTCGGGCAGACAAGATAGGGCTGGTTTTCCAGCAGTTCCACCTTATCCCCTACCTGACGGCGTTAGAAAACATTATGTTAGCGCAGCATTACCACAGTGTGGTGGATGAAGAGGCGGCGCGGCAAGTATTGGAGCAGGTTGGGATGACGCCACGTATGGGTCACTTACCCAGTCAGCTTTCTGGTGGTGAACAACAGCGGGTATGCATTGCGCGCGCACTGGTCAATCAGCCGCCGATTATTTTTGCCGATGAACCTACCGGCAACCTTGATGAAGAGAATGAACAGCGGGTCTTGGATCTGTTAAACCATATTCATCACCAAGGCAGAACCATCGTTATGGTTACTCACAATCCAGACTTAGGGTGTGTTGCTGATCGGATAATTCGACTCCAGCATGGTAAATATCTTAACGAAGAGAGTCGTCATCATGTGGCTTAATGGGTTAAAAACGATTGGCCTTTGTAGTCTGCTATTGCTGCTTAGCGCCTGTAAACAAGAAGAGGTTGCGGTGGGGGAAGTGGCCCCTCAACTGGCAGCTTATGATATGCAGGGTAAACCGGTCGCACTCGATCAATGGAAAGGCAAACAGATATACCTCAACTTTTGGTCGGCAAGCTGTGGCGGTTGTCTGGCTGAAATGGCGGCACTGGATAAGCTGAGTCAGCAATATCAGAATGATATTGTGGTGGTGGCTATCAACACCGATCCGGCGCAGGTGGATATCAACCCGGTATTGGCACAACGCAATCTCAGCTACCCTGTCATTCGTGATCAACTGGGGATCACGCAGGAGCGCTATCAGGTTATTGGCACGCCAACCTCTTTTCTGATTGATCAAAGCGGCAAGGTAACTGAATTGCATCAGGGCGCACGTAATGAGAAGGATTTGACGGCGTTGTTCCAACAATGGGCAGCGGGTGCATAATGAAAGTCATGCTGTTGGCCCTGTGTATGATGATGTTCAGCTTAACCGCACAGGCGGCCGCTGACGGTGAGCATATCTATAAACAAACCTGTTCAAGCTGCCATGGGCGTTTGGCTGACAGGAAAGGTTTGGATAAAGCACCTTCGCTGATATCGTTATCTCGCAATGAGATAGTCGATGGTCTCACGGCGCGGCGCGATGGCAAGATTGTCGGCAGGGGGAATAAAGCTAAAGCGCATCTGTCAAATGAAGATATCCAAAAGCTTGCTGATCATATTGAAAATCTAAAAATCGCCCGGCCTAAAGCCCCCTGATTTCCTATCATGACGCTATCTGGATGATTTTATAAATTAAATGCGCGTAGGGTCATCACTGAATATGAGTGATTTCGCTGCTTCATTTGGTCAGATGAATGCTGTATTATATGTTGTATATAAAATGCATCTTTAAGTTATTTGAGGAATATCAGCATGGAAAATAGATCAGCGCTGCTTTGTTATAAAGAGTTACCTCTCTGGAACAGTGCTGGTGTGCCAGCGATGTTTCGCGAGAAACACAATACCAAAGCTGGCACTTGGGCCAAACTCACTATTCTTCGCGGGGAGATGGATTTTCTGATTCTGGATGAAGCAGGAAACACCCTGGAAAGACACTCATTTTCAAATGAACATCAGCCGCCGTTTATTGAGCCACAAGTCTGGCACCGTATTGCTGCCTGCTCAGATGATCTGCAATGCCAGCTTAGCTTTTACTGCACAGCAGAAGATTTTTACCATAAAAAATACAATTTAACCCCGACACACTCTGAAGTGATTGAAGCGGTAAAGTGGGTTCAACCGGGTAAAGCATTAGACTTAGGTTGTGGCTCCGGGCGCAACTCGCTATACCTGAGTTTATTAGGCTTTGATGTTACGGCTGTGGATAAGAGTGCCGACAGCATCAGTAATTTACAGCAGTTCATTGCACAGGAAGATCTGCAAAAAATAACCGCCGATACATATAACATCAATGAGGCCAGTTTGGATAACCGCTACGACTTTATTCTGTCGACGGTTGTTTTGATGTTCCTGCAGCCGGAAAGAATCCCCCATATTATTAACAACATGCAAGAGTGTACCTTGCCCGGTGGTTATAATCTGATTATCTCCGCCATGTCGACCGATGACTTCCCTTGTACTGTGCCATTCTCCTTTACGTTAAAGTCAGGTGAGTTAAGCCATTACTATAAAAATTGGGAGATCATTAAGTACAACGAAGATATTGGGCAATTACATAAGACTGACGCCCAAGGTAATCGAATAAAATTACGCTTTGCGACCTTGCTGGCGAAAAAACCGTAATTGCAGCCTCGAACAGAGCTTGCCGCTGCGTGATAGTTAAAATCTTATGCTAACTTGCTGATAATTTAACGGGTGGTAAGTTGGGGGTATTGCGCAACCAGCTGGCGATATAGTCAATAAATAGGCGAAGTTGAGGGAAGTTTCGGTGAATAACGAAAAGATTGAGCATTTAGACGCGGTAAGTCATAACGCCCGTCGAGTAATGGAACGAGAAGGGCTAGATGCTTTGGTGGTCACAGTATGTGATAATTTTTATTATCTGACTGGGTTTGCCAGTTTCTTTATGTACACCTTCCGGCATACCGGCGCGGCGGTTGCTATCATGTTTCGGGATGACACCATTCCTTCGCAAATCATTATGAATGAGTTTGAAGCTGCCAGCACACACTTTGATATGCCCAATATGGAGCTGAAAACTTTTCCAGTATGGGTTGATGTCGACGATCCACGTAATCCGCTTAATCATCTGAAAAAAAGTGAGCGCCCGATTGGCCCGCCGGTTGAGGCTGTTTTCAGCTTAGTTAAAGCGGCGCTGGAGAGTGCGGGTGTAATGAATAAGACGATTGCTATTGAATTAAATGCAATGTCCAACGGCGGTAAAAGGGTGTTGGATCAAGTAGCCCCAGGGTTAAAATTGGTTGATTCCGCTCCGCTGTTTAACGAAATAAGAGTGATAAAAAGCCCGTGGGAGATCAAGCATCTGCGAAAAAGCGCTAAGATTACCGAATATGGTATTGCTTGTGCGGCTAAAAAAATTCGTGTTGGTTGCACTGCTGCGGAGTTAACTGCTGCATTTAAAGCGGCAGTAATGACGTTCCCGGAAACTAACTTTTCCCGTTTCAATCTTATTGCTGTTGGCGATAATTTCTCACCTAAAATGATCGCAGATGAGACGCCGGCCAAAATGGGTGACTTAATTAAGTTTGATTGCGGTGTTGATGTTGCCGGCTATGGTGCGGACTTGGCAAGAACCTTTGTGTTAGGGGAGCCAGACCCACTGACACAGCAAATCTATGACACCATCAGAATCGGCCATGAACATATGTTATCGATGGTAGCACCAGGGGTGAAATTAAAAGATGTCTTTGATTCCACCATGGATGTCATCAAAAAGTCAGGCTTGCCGCACTATAATCGAGGTCATCTCGGGCATGGTGATGGTGTATTTTTAGGATTAGAAGAAGCTCCCTTTGTGAGTACATCGGCAACTGAAACCTTTCGTCCAGGAATGGTATTAAGTCTCGAAACACCTTATTACGGTATTGGTGTTGGTTCAATTATGTTAGAGGATATGATTCTCATTACCAATAACGGTTTCGAGTTTTTAAGTAAATTGAACCGTGATTTACTGCGCTACCATTAATTTGTGCACAATATCTCACTTTACGTGAATTAAATTCATCTCTGAGAATAAGCTCCTCGGCTCTTTCCGTGCGCTTATTTACCTTTTACGGGAGCAGATGTGTAGGTTCCCGTAAATAGTAATATTATTCATATAAAATAGAGGGTTAAAGCACATGAGTGAATTAACTCTACTGTTAATAGCATTCTCTTGGTTATTTATTAGTTTGAAATAGTTCTATTAACAATGATAACGGAAGTGATAATCGACCTTGCCAATAATAGTGTGAACTTGTGATCCTAAATATAAAGATTATTTTATAGAATCAAAATTATGAGCAGTAAATGGTACATAGGACCAAATCTTGCTGCCTTTTCACAGGATACTGTGTCGTGGTATTCACTTAGTGAAAATATTTTATCTCCACTAAGTGGATTTTTACGATATTTTTAACTAAGATAATTCTTAAGTGTGCTTGGATTGACGTACATATCACATTTTTACCTCTATTAATCGCTGGAATAACAATATTCTATAATAATTCGACAACAGTATTTTCTTTCAACTATCCTATGTAACATGCTGTAATACATTCTAAGGACTTCATTTCATCATAATTCCATAATGAAAAACGGAAGTTCGTGAAGTGGCTTTTCTTGATCATCAAACAAGTTGCTGGCTTAAGGGTTATATAATGTATAACGCATTTACGACACTGCTGCGCCCATTGCATCGGCAGAGAATTACTATATTAGCGCTATTAATTTCCGGCCTTTCAGTTAACCCCGTCATGGCAGAAACACAGTATGATTCATTAATCATCAAAGCCAGAGCAGGGGATACTGCGCCGGTCCTTGACTATTTAAAAAAAGAATCTAATGCAGGCCCACTTAATAGCGGCCAGGTTGATGACTGGCTACAGATAGCCGGTTGGGCAGGGCGCGATCAGGAAGTGATCGACGTTTACGAAAAATATCACTCTTCAATGAATCTCTCCTCGCGTGGATTAGCGGCTGCGGCGCGTGCTTATCGCAACGAAAAACGTTGGGATCAAGCTTTGGCTCTGTGGCAAAGCAGCTTGAAGAAAGACCCGACCAACCCTGATCTTATCACCGGCATGATCATGACGCAGGCTGACTCGGGGCGTGGGGGGGAGGCTTTACAGCAGGCAAAAGCGTTGGCCGAGCGTGATCCCTCCGCCAAAAACTACATGACACTCTCTTACCTGAATCGGGCCACCAACCGCAATTATGATGCGTTGCAGGCTTCCAGTGAGGCGGTACGATTAGCCCCTGAGTCTGAGGAAGTATTAAAAAATCACCTTGAAATCTTGCAAAGAAACCGTATTGCCGATCCGGCATTGCAGCTTGCTAAAGAGAATCCAAAACTGGTCACCGCTGAGCAATATAGGCAACTTGAGAGAGATGCGGCGGCGGAACAGGTCCGTATGGCGGTGTTGCCAACGCGCAGCGAAACTGAACGTTTCTACATCGCAGATCAGGCGCTGGCAGACTATCAGGATTTGTTAGCCCGCTGGAGCAAAGATCCCGAGGCTCAGGCAGATTACCAGCGCGCCCGTATTGATAGGCTGGGTGCATTGCTAGTGCGCCGTAATACCGCTGAGCTGATTAAAGAATATGAAGCGATGGAAGCGGAAGGTTACAAAATGCCTGACTATGCCCGTCGCTGGGCCGCTTCTGCTTATATTGATCGCCGGATGCCAGAAAAAGCTGCGCCGATCTTGACCAGTTTGTATTACGCCGATGGTAAAACCTTCCGCAACAGTGATGACTTGCTTGATGCTGATGATCTCTATTACGCACTGAATGAAAGTGAGCAATTGGATAAAGCGCATCAATTTGCTAAGAACTATAGCGAGCAAACCCCGTACCAGGTTGGAGTTTACGGCCTGCCGGGTAAAGAGCCCAATGACGATTGGATGGAGGGTCAGACGCTGCTGGTTCAATCCCTGGTGGCGCTCAATGACCTCCCCGCAGCACAGAAAAAGCTGGAGACACTATCCAGTACTGCCCCTGCTAACCAGAATCTACGTATCGCCTTAGCCAGTGTTTATCTGGCCAGAGATCTGCCGCGCAAAGCTGAACAAGAGTTGAAAGCAGTTGAATCCCTGGCACCACGCAGCCTTATTTTAGAACGTGCACAAGCTGAAACCGCGATGGATTTACAGGAGTGGCATCAGATGGAGTTACTGACCGATGATGTGATTACTCGCTCACCGGAAGACGTGCCGTCGCAAGAGTTAGACCGCCAACGCAAAGTCCACAATATGTATGAGCTGCGTATCCTCGGTAACCACACGCTCTCCTCCAATAGCCCGGTTAGCGGCAGCAAAGACTTTGGTATTGAAACCCTGCTGTATAGCCCGCCGATAGCGGAAAACTGGCGGGTATTTGGTGGTGGCAACTATGACAATGCGCAATTTGAGGAAGGAAAGGGCATTAATCGCGTGATGCGTTTAGGCGGGGAGTGGACCTCTCGTGACCACTGGGCTGAGGCCGAAGTGAATAACCAGAATTACGGTTTTGGCAATAAAACCGGTGCCCGGTTAGCCACTTGGTACGATTTTAATGATCACTGGCGGGTCGGGGGTCAGGTCGAAAGATTGGCTAAAGAGACCCCACTGCGCGCGTTGAAAAACAATATCACCGCCAACAGTGCTTCTGCCTTCGTGTTATGGAAGGCCGATGATCGACGTGATCTCGAATTTAACGTCACACCATCAGACTTCTCTGACGGCAATAACCGTTGGGAATATGAGCTTAATGGGCGTCAGCGCATCTGGACCGGGCCATATCTGACAGCTGACTTCAGTTTGGGTCTGGCTGCGAGCCATAACACCAAAGAAGATGTTATCTACTACAACCCGAAAAGTGATTTCACTTACCTGCCAGCAGTGACCCTCAATCACATTATGTATCGCCATTATAAGACGGTCTGGAGCCAACAAATACAGCTTGGCGTGGGGGGCTACTGGGAGAAAAACTATGGTAATGGCCTGGTCACCACGGCCGGTTATGGGCAACGTATTCAATGGAATGATGTTGTCGATGCTGGTGTGGCGGTTACCTATGATAAACGCCCTTATGATGGTGTCCGTGAGCATGATCTCTCGCTCGCTTTTGATTTGAATTACCGTTTCTAAGGGATCAGCGCTATGGCGAAGATACTATTTATTATCCGGATACTCGTAGTAGGAATGATAACGCTACTGGCATCCGTGTGTTATGCCGAAAAACCGGTATTCGTTCCTCCGGCCGAGCGTGCGTTACCGCTAAGTGAAAGGCCGTGGCAAAAAAATACCTTTGTGGTCATTGCCTATCATGATGTTGAAGATGACTCGGCAGATCAGCGCTATCTGTCGGTAAGAAGCAGCGCCTTAAGTGAGCAGTTGGCGTGGTTGAAAGATAATCGCTACAACGTGGTCTCTGTCGATCAGATTTTGGCGGCCCGTAATGGGGGGACGCCACTGCCGAACAAAGCTGTTTTGCTCACTTTTGACGATGGTTACCGCAGTTTTTACACCCGTGTGTATCCGCTGTTAGAAGCTAATAATTTTAGCGCAGTGTTGGCACCGGTAGGCACCTGGATTGATACACCGCCCAATAAAAAGGTCGATTTTGGTGGTTTAAGTACCGATCGCGATCGTTTCCTCACCTGGAAAGAGATCGCCGAAATGTCTAAATCAAAACTGATTGAGATAGGTGCGCATACCTATGCCTCACATTACGGTGTGATTGCCAACCCGCAGGGGAATACCGAACCGGCGGCGGCCAACCTGATCTATGATCCAAAGACGAAGAAATATGAAACCGAAGCGGCATTCAAGCAGCGGATGGAAAAAGACGTTTCGTTGATTACGCAGCGGATTATCAAGGCCACGGGGAAACAACCACGGGTCTGGGTTTGGCCATACGGTGCGCCGAACGGCACAGTATTAACTATCTTACGTCAGCAGGGTTATCAAATGGCGATGACTCTGGAGCCGGGCATTGCTAACGTCAATGACCTGATGAATATCCCGCGTATTTTGATCAGTAATAACCCATCGTTGAAAGACTTTGCCCAGTTGGTCACCTCGGTACAAGAAAAAGATATTATGCGGGTGGCACATGTCGATTTGGATTATCTCTACGATCCAGACCCGGCACAGGAGAAGGAAAATCTCGATAAACTGGTGCAGCGGATCTCTGATTTACGTGTTACTACGGTGTTTTTACAAGCTTTTTCTGACCCGAAAGGGGATGGCAATATCCGGCAGGTCTACTTCCCTAACCGCTGGATCCCAATGCGTCAGGACTTGTTTAACCGCGTAGCCTGGCAATTAGCCTCTCGTCCAGATGTCGATGTGTATGCCTGGATGCCAGTGCTGGCCTTTGACATGGACCCATCTTTGCCCCGCGTCACCCGTATTGATCCGAAAACTGGCAAAACCAGCATCGATCCAGACCAATATCGCCGGCTGTCGCCATTCAATCCAGAGGTTCGGCAGCGCATCATTGATATCTATCGCGATATGGCCTACAGCGCACCTATTGATGGCATTCTCTATCACGACGATGCAGTGATGTCTGATTTCGAAGACGCCTCACCGGATGCTATCCGCGCATATGAGAAAGCTGGCTTCCCAGGTTCGATTGCTACCATCCGCAACGATCCCGAAACTATGGCTCGCTGGACCCGCTATAAGAGCAAGTATCTGGTTGATTTCACTAATGAATTAACAAAACAGGTGCGTGACATCCGTGGCCCGCAAGTAAAATCAGCACGCAATATATTCGCTATGCCAATCTTAGAACCGGAAAGTGAGGCGTGGTTTGCGCAGAATCTTGATGATTTCCTGGCTAACTATGATTGGGTTGCTCCGATGGCGATGCCATTAATGGAGAAAGTGCCGCTATCTGAGTCGAAAGAGTGGCTATCGCAACTGGTTAATAAGGTTGCAGAACGCCCTGGCGCACTGAATAAAACTGTATTTGAACTGCAATCGAAGGACTGGACCAAGCCTGAGGGCAGCAATGCTATTAGCGGCCCGATACTGGCAGGATGGATGCGCCAGTTGCAGTTAAATGGCGCGCAAAATTTTGGTTACTATCCGGATAACTTTATCACTGGCGAACCACCGCTAAAAGATGTCCGCCCTGTGCTATCTTCTGCCTGGTATCCTTTATATGATCGATAGAATTATTGCGTTACTCATCCTATGCCTGGTATTGAGCATTCCTGCGGGAATGATCCTGCTCTTTACCGGTGACGTACTGCTGAATTTTGTTTTCTTCTATCCGCTCTTTATGTCCGGTATCTGGATAACCGGCGGCCTCTACTTCTGGCTACGCCGGGAGAGACATTGGCCGTGGGGCGATGATGTGCCAGCGCCGGAGCTGAAAGGCAACCCGTTGGTGTCGATTTTAATCCCTTGCTTTAACGAGGGGTTAAATGCGCGGGAGACCATTCACGCGGCATTGGCACAGACCTACACCAATATTGAAGTTATCGCGATCAACGATGGCTCCAGTGATGATACCGCCCAAGTGCTGGATTCGCTGCTGGCTGAAGATCCTCGTCTGCGAGTCATTCATCTGGCCCATAATCAGGGCAAAGCCATTGCCCTGCGCATGGGTGCGGCGGCGGCGCGCAGTGAATATCTGGTGTGCATCGATGGTGACGCCTTACTGGACAAAAAAGCGGTGCCTTATCTGGTCGCGCCACTGATTGCCAACCCGCGCACCGGAGCTGTCACCGGCAACCCACGTATCCGCACCCGCTCAACCTTGATTGGTCGTGTGCAGGTTGGCGAGTTCTCCTCTATTATCGGGCTGATTAAGCGGACGCAGCGCGTCTATGGTCAAGTCTTCACCGTTTCAGGTGTGGTGGCCGCTTTCCGCCGTAGAGCGCTGGCGGATGTGGGCTACTGGAGCCCGGATATGATCACGGAAGATATTGATATCAGTTGGAAATTGCAGGTCAGACACTGGTCAGTATTCTTTGAGCCACGGGGTTTGTGCTGGATTTTGATGCCAGAAACCTTGGGCGGCTTGTGGAAACAGCGTCTGCGCTGGGCGCAGGGCGGGGCAGAAGTCTTCCTGAAGAATATGTTCAAGCTGTGGCGCTGGCGTAATCGCCGGATGTGGCTGCTGTTCCTGGAGTATTCGCTCTCTATCACTTGGGCCTTTACTTACCTGTTCAGCATCACTCTATTCCTGCTGGGTCTGGTTATTCCACTGCCGCCGGGAATTCATGTGCAAACGGTCTTCCCGCCAGCTTTTACCGGAATGGTATTGGCCCTGACCTGTCTGTTGCAGTTTGCTATCAGCCTGGTGATTGAACGGCGCTATGAGCCTAAACTGGGCACTTCCCTGTTTTGGATTATCTGGTATCCGATGGTCTACTGGATGCTCAGTCTGTTTACCACTGTGGTTGCGTTCCCCAAGGTCATGCTCAACAGCAAGCGTAAACGTGCGCGTTGGGTGAGCCCAGACCGTGGAATAGGGAGAGTTAAACCATGAATGAACCCCTGATTCATACCGAGCAGCGGGCCTTACCCCGCTGGATCGACATCATCATTACCGCATTGGCCTGGTTCGGTTTTATCTTTCTGTTTGTGAAGGGATTTTTGGATATGATCGACCGGGCGCCGAACATGGGGCCGATCCCGTTTCGGCTCTATATTCTCAGCGGTTTGACCACTATCGCCCTGTATGCGGCTATTGCGCTATTCAATGCTGTGATTATTATTATCTGGGCCAAGTACAACCAAATTCGTTTTCAGGTTGAACGTCGTGGTCATCGGCCACATCTGGATGATGAGGAGTTGGCGAACAGCATGGATCTCTCGGGCGAGATGATAGCCCAGTTGAAGGCTGGCTCCTGTCTCACGTTATACAACGATGAGCACGGGCAACTTCTTGAGGTCAAAGAGGGGCTACAACTGCCAACTGTCGCTCCGGTGGTTAATTTACGCCGAGGGTGATGGGCGATAATCTCTGGATACTTGAGGTCAGTGGCTATCAGGCGCTGGTATCAGGTATTCAGGGATAGCCGTTGTGATTTTAGCTCTGCTTCTGAGATAGATGCCGCAAAACACCACTTTCTTTTATTACCCCTCCTTATATATTGTTATGATCTGACTGAAATTATAGTGTGAAGTCATCATTGAGTTTCGTCATAACAGCTATTCCTCTGGCAGTTGAGTTAAAAAGGGAGCACACAGTGAAGCAAAACGATTTCGGACAAACTATCGGAGCAGAATTATTGGATTGGCAAGCAGCACTGTTGCCGCAGCGGGAAATTTTGCCGGGCCATTTTTGCTATCTCGCCCCAGTCAATGCAGATAAACATGAGGCCTGCTTATATCAGGCGTATCAGATGGTTAAAGATGCTCATGACTGGACCTATTTTTATTGTGAGCGGCCGGAAAATGAAGCCGATTTTCATCAATATTTGCAAACATTAATCAATAGCACAGAGTCTCTCCACTATACGGTGGTTGATGCCCAAATGGGCCTCGCATTAGGCACTGTTGGCTTACAACGAGTTGATGAAAAGAATGGTGTTATCGAGATAGGCTCGGTTAATTGGTCGCCGCGATTAAAGCGCAACTCGGCAGGTACTGAGGCGATATATTTACTCTTACATTACGTCTTTGACAAATTAGGTTATCGTCGCTGTGAGTGGAAATGTGATTCATTGAATGAGCCGTCAAATGCTGCGGCATCTCGCTTTGGTTTCCAATTCGAAGGGCAGTTTCGCCAGGCTATCGTGACGAAAGGGCGTAATAGAGACACCAATTGGTATTCAATCACTGATCGCGAGTGGCCATTAATTAAACAGGCATTTAATGATTGGCTGGCTATGGAAAATTTTGATAGTCAGGGTAAGCAAAAAGCGCGTTTGCAGGATTTAAGAATCAGCCGTTAGTAATAGCCAGATTAATTATATTTAATACTATCCCCTTGAATTACCAATTGATGATTAGATTTCGCCTTTACTTAAAGCTGAGATAAAAAGGGTAAGGGCGAAATAGCAGCGCGAGATTAATTCAGGGAGTAAAACGGGGCTAAATAGTATAGCGCGATTTGAAAAATGATTAGAGTGAAAAATGAACAAATAAAAAATTATATATTTTTTGCATTTTGATCGCGCGAAAGTTAAGAGTGTCATTATACTGTAATCATCTGGCGGTATTTTTCACACGGTGCATTGTTTAAGCTGATTATAGTTTAGGCTGTTGTTTATCACTGCGGGGATCGCTAATGGTAGAGTCCATGATTGGGCTGTTAAGACAAGACCAAAGTTTTACTCAAGCAACTCGTTGTGACGAGGGCTCCCCCTCCGACTCTCAATTTCCAGCACCACTGTCAGTCTCTACTCCTGATCTATTATCTCCAACATTTTTGTTCCCAATACTTATATCCCTTAATACCCCCCGTTGCGATACTGTTTTCACTCGAGCTATTAGGCCGCTTGAGTGTTTATATTATACGCATTTTTCATTGGCTACTATTGGCTGCGAAGGAAGCCAAAACCTCATCCGTATGTGAAACATAATCGCGCAGGCAACTTCTGCTGCGGTAGGTGAAACAAACTGTAAGGTGCCACTATGGGAAGACAGAAAGCAGTGATCAAAGCTCGTCGTGAAGCGAAACGCGTCATTAGACGTGATTCACGTAGTCATCGTCAGCGTGAGGAAGAGAACGTGACATCGTTAGTGCAAATGGGCGGTGTTGAATCAATAGGTATGGCACGGGATAGCCGTGATACCTCCGTTATTCAGGCGCGTACGGAAGCTCAAGGTCATTACTTATCAGCCATAGACAGTAAACTGCTCATCTTCGCCACTGGTGAAGCGGGGTGTGGTAAAACCTTTATCAGCGCGGCCAAAGCCGCTGAAGCGCTCATTCACAAAGAAGTTGATCGAATTATTGTGACGCGGCCTGTTTTACAGGCAGATGAAGATCTGGGCTTCCTGCCCGGTGATATCTCGGAGAAATTCGCGCCTTACTTCCGCCCGGTGTATGACATTCTGCTGCGCCGACTCGGCTCCTCTTTCATGCAATATTGTTTGCGTCCGGAAATTGGCAAAGTGGAAATTGCGCCATTTGCTTATATGCGTGGGCGTACCTTTGAGAATGCGGTGGTGATCCTCGATGAGGCACAAAACGTGACCGCCAGCCAAATGAAGATGTTTCTGACCCGTCTCGGTGAAAATGTCACGGTTATCGTTAATGGAGATATCACCCAATGCGACCTGCCGCGTGGTGTGAAATCAGGTCTTAGTGACGCGCTGGAGCGTTTCGCTGAGGATGAAATGATTGGTATTATCCGCTTTGACAAACAGGATTGCGTCCGCTCAGCGCTGTGCCAACACACGTTGAATGCCTACTCATAACGGCAGTTTCTGAATAGATGACCCGATAAAAAAGGGCAAGCGCGATAAACGCTTGCCCTTTGCTTTCAATGAAAAAGCTGATGAATAGCAGCTACAGCATAATTGTCATCATGTAAGCGGCAAACAGTGCCAAATGGGCAGTGCCGTTCAAGACGTTGGTTCTGCCGGTGGAGAATGAGATCTGCGACAGAATCAAGACGCTGACCATCACCACGATATGCGGCGCTTCCAGACCAAAGTTCAACTCTTGCCCGGTCAGTACCGCTATCAGTGTCACCGCTGGAACTGTCAGTGAAATGGTCGCCAGCACTGAGCCGAAGAACAGGTTCATGGCGCGCTGCACCTGATTCGCCAGCACCGCTTTTAAAGCACCCAAGCCTTCAGGGGAGAGGATCAGCAAGGCAATCAGGAAGCCCGTAAATTTGGCCGGTGCATTCAATTCAGTCAGCAATGCTTCCAGTGGATTAGCATCAAATTTGGTGACTGCAATCACCGCAACCAGATGAACCAACAACCACAGTGTATGCCACAGGCTGCTGTGAGACGACGGCTTACCGTGCGGGTCACTGGGATCATCACCTTCGTCTTCGTGTTCATAGACAAACAAGTTCTGGTGCGTTTTGGTCTGGATCAGCAGGAAAACGCCATACATCGCCGCCGAAATGGCCGCGACAACCAGTGACTGCGCAACGGTAAAATTACCGCCGGGCAGGGTGCCGGGTAGCACCAACACAATGATTGCCAGCGGAAAGATAGCCATCAGATATTGTTTGATACCCACCAAATTGACGTGCTGGGTGGCAAATTTACGCCCACCCAGCAGTAAGGAGACACCCACCAATCCACCGATAACAATCATGATGATGGAGTAGAGTGTATCGCGCATCAACGCGGGGGCGGCATCACCGGTTGCCATCATTGCCGAGATCAGGCTGACCTCAAGGACCACCACCGACAGACTAAGGATCAGAGAACCATAAGGTTCACCCAAGCGGTGTGCTAACACGTCGGCATGGCGAACCACGCTGAAAGCGCTGCTCAGAATACCCACCAGGGCAATCAGGTTGATAATGATAACCGCGGCGAAATTACTGGTATTGCCCCAGATATTAAGAATAACCAGCGCAATAATGGGCAGAATAAGGGAGTATTCGTGATGGCGTGATTTAGATCGGCCAGGATCATGTTGCGACTTCATTTTGAGAAGGCTCCTAATAACTTTACTGTATTAAACGGGCATTACAGCCATTTAACGATAATTAAGCGCCATATTGCAGGCTAAGTAGCTTTAAGACTAACAAATAACAGGAAATTGTCGCAGAAAATTTACAAGGTTTT